>NZ_JBSFDA010000065.1:0-53037 GCF_053593675.1 Streptomyces sp. NPDC002156
CGGTGTACTCAGTTCAAGACGGCAGGGGTGGGCGGCGCCCCTGAGGGCATGCGGGGCTGCCCGTCATCCACGCCCACAAGGACGCGCCCCAAAGGGGCGCGGGGAACTGCGCGGGAAGCCCCACGGGCCGGCACCCGCCCACCCCCGGCGGAGCCACGGCGAGAGGTAACCGGGGCCCGGGGCGGGAGCCCCGCGACGCTCACCGAAACCCCGGCCGCCGCACAGCCGACCCACACCGGAGACCCTGCTCAACCCGGCGGAGCACATGCGCTCACAGCGAACAGTTCCATTCCCGGGATTCCCCGGAGGGACCCGCGCGTTAGGGTCCATGAGTACGAGGGCAGGGGAGTCCCCGAATAACCGCCGGACGGCCCCACGCCCCGGCAGAACACGTGAGACGGCCCGGCGCCGTCGTAAGACGAGCAGGTGGATACGACGTGACGAATCTGATGCCTTCCGCCGCCGGCGAGCCTTCCATCGGCGGTGGCCTCGGCGACCAGGTCTACAACCGGCTGCTCAACGAGCGGATCATCTTCCTCGGCCAGCCGGTCGACGACGACATCGCGAACAAGATCACCGCGCAGCTGCTGCTCCTCGCCGCCGCTGACCCGGACAAGGACATCAACCTCTACATCAACAGCCCCGGCGGCTCGATCACGGCCGGCATGGCGATCTACGACACCATGCAGTTCATCAAGAACGACGTGATGACGATCGCCATGGGCCTCGCGGCCTCCATGGGTCAGTTCCTGCTCAGCGCGGGTACGCCCGGCAAGCGCTTCGCGCTGCCGAACGCCGAGATCCTGATCCACCAGCCCTCCGCCGGCCTCGCCGGTTCGGCGTCGGACATCAAGATCCACGCCGAGCGGCTGCTGCACACCAAGAAGCGCATGGCCGAGCTCACCTCGCAGCACACCGGCCAGACCGTCGAGCAGGTCACCCGGGACTCGGACCGCGACCGCTGGTTCGACCCCGAGGAGGCCAAGGCGTACGGCCTCATCGACGACGTCATCGCCACGGCCGCAGGCATCCCGGGCGGCGGCGGCACCGGGGGTGCGGGCTCGTAAGCGCCCTCACCGCCCTCCAGCCCCCGCCTCAGCCCCTTTCAGGAGACATCGTGAACGACTTCCCCGGCAGCGGCCTCTACGACCGTACGAGGGCGGCACAGGCCGCCCAGGCGCAGTACACCGGCCCCAGCGCCGAATCGCGCTACGTCATCCCGCGCTTCGTCGAGCGCACCTCGCAGGGCGTGCGTGAGTACGACCCGTACGCGAAGCTCTTCGAGGAGCGTGTGATCTTCCTCGGTGTGCAGATCGACGACGCCTCCGCCAACGACGTCATGGCACAGCTGCTGTGCCTGGAGTCGATGGACCCCGACCGGGACATCTCGGTCTACATCAACAGCCCCGGTGGCTCGTTCACGGCCCTCACGGCCATCTACGACACGATGCAGTTCGTGAAGCCGGACGTCCAGACGGTCTGCATGGGCCAGGCGGCCTCCGCCGCCGCGATCCTCCTCGCGGCCGGTACGCCGGGCAAGCGCATGGCACTGCCCAACGCGCGCGTGCTGATCCACCAGCCGTACAGCGAGACCGGGCGTGGCCAGGTCTCCGACCTGGAGATCGCGGCCAACGAGATCCTCCGGATGCGTGCCCAGCTGGAGGACATGCTGGCCAGGCACTCCACCACGCCGATCGAGAAGATCCGCGAGGACATCGAGCGCGACAAGATCCTCACGGCCGAGGACGCGCTGTCGTACGGCTTGATCGACCAGATCATCTCCACCCGGAAGATGAACAACGCCAGCGTCCGCTGACGTACTGGTAGGCGTACTGGTAGACGCGGAAGCTGTATCGTCTGCCGCCCCTTGGCACGGTTTGACTCGGAGCACGTCAAAGTGAACCGCGCCAAGGGGGGCCCGAACGGGGGGCCCGGCAAGGTACCGTCGGACATAAGGCAGCACCAGGAGTCGCTGGACCTAGGCGTCTCCCAGGCGAAGGGGAAGCACACCGTGGCACGCATCGGTGACGGCGGCGATCTGCTCAAGTGCTCGTTCTGTGGCAAGAGCCAGAAGCAGGTCAAGAAGCTCATCGCAGGCCCCGGTGTGTACATCTGCGACGAGTGCATCGATCTCTGCAACGAGATCATCGAGGAAGAACTTGCCGAGACGAGCGAGGTCAGGTGGGAGGAACTCCCCAAGCCCCGCGAGATCTACGAGTTCCTCGAGGGGTACGTAGTCGGTCAGGAGTCGGCCAAGAAGGCCCTGTCCGTCGCGGTGTACAACCACTACAAGCGGGTCCAGGCCGGTGAGAACGGCGGCGGTCAAAGCCGCGACGACGCCATCGAGTTGGCGAAGTCCAACATCCTCCTGCTGGGCCCCACGGGCTCCGGCAAGACCCTCCTCGCGCAGACCCTGGCGCGCATGCTCAACGTCCCGTTCGCCATCGCCGACGCGACGGCGCTGACGGAGGCCGGGTATGTCGGCGAGGACGTCGAGAACATCCTGTTGAAGCTGATCCAGGCGGCGGACTACGACGTCAAGAAGGCCGAAACCGGAATCATCTACATCGACGAGATCGACAAGGTCGCGCGGAAGAGTGAAAACCCGTCGATCACGCGTGACGTGTCCGGCGAGGGCGTCCAGCAGGCCCTGCTGAAGATCCTCGAAGGCACGACGGCCTCGGTCCCGCCGCAGGGCGGACGCAAGCACCCGCACCAGGAGTTCATCCAGATCGACACGACGAACGTCCTGTTCATCGTGGGCGGCGCCTTCGCGGGCCTGGAGAAGCTCGTCGAGTCCCGCGCGGGTGCCAAGGGGATCGGCTTCGGCGCCACGATCCGCTCCAAGAAGGAGCTGGAGGCGAAGGACCGCTTCGAGGACGTCATGCCCGAGGACCTGGTGAAGTTCGGCATGATCCCCGAGTTCATCGGCCGCCTCCCGGTCATCACGTCCGTCCACAACCTCGACCGCGAGGCCCTCCTCCAGATCCTGGTGGAGCCGCGCAACGCCCTCATCAAGCAGTACCAGCGCCTCTTCGAACTCGACGGCGTGGAGCTGGACTTCGAGCGCGAGGCCCTGGAGGCCATCGCCGACCAGGCGATCCTGCGCCAGACCGGCGCCCGCGGTCTGCGCGCCATCATGGAGGAGGTCCTCCAGGCGGTGATGTACGAGGTCCCGTCCCGCAAGGACGTGGCCCGCGTCGTCATCACGGCGGACGTCGTCCTGTCGAACGTGAACCCGACCCTGATCCCGAGGGACGCGCGCGGGCGCGGCCCGGGCGAGCAGAAGACGGCGTAACGGCCGAGTATTTCCGAACGATTGCGGAGGGGCCCCGGTCAACAGACCGGGGCCCCTCCGCAGTTGAGGCATGTCAGGCCTTGACGCGCACGTCCGTGCGGAACTTGGCGGCGAGTTCGGCCGCCTCCTCCATCGTGCCGGACTTGCCCGCGGCCAGGGCGGCGAGGTCGTACGTCAGGACGTAGCTGAGCGTGCTGTGGTCGCCCCAGATGCAGAACGGCATCTTCGTCGTCGTGCCGGACTCGGTGCTCTCGATCTGCTGGCACTTGATGATGCCGTTGTCGAAGCCGGCCGGCGTGAACTCCTGCGGGCTGCCGACGAGTTTGCCGTCACCGGAGGCCGTGCTCTTCGCCGACTCCGTCTTCATCTGGGCGAACATCGCGTCGACGACCTTCTCCGGGTCGTCGATGGTGCCGTACACGCCGGCGAACATCAGGCTCTTGGCGGTGAGGCCCTCGCCGGAGGTGTACATGGCGCTGACGTCCTTGGGGTTCTGGACCCCCCAGGCCTCGGCGTCCTTGATCTCGTCCTCGGTCAGCCCGTCGGCCGCGGAGTCCCCGCTCTTCTTGTACGCGCCGTCGAGCACGGTCGCCGGCGCCGTCAGCTTGTGTGCCCCGTCGTCGGCGATGTCGGAGCCACTGCCCGAGCCACTGCCACCGCCGAGCACGAAGTACGCCCCCACGGCGATGGCGGCCACGACGGCCACCGACCCGAGGACGATCGCCGTCGTCTTCTTCTTGCCCCCACCCGGCGTCGGCGGCTGCGGAACCCCGTACGGGTCCTGGCCGTACGGCGGCTGCTGGCCGTAGGCGGGCTGCTGACCGTACGGGTTCGGGGCGGCCTGCTGCGGATAGCCGTAGCCGGGCTGCGCGGGCGGAGCCTGCTGGGGGTAGCCGTAGCCGGGCTGCGGAGCCGCCGGAGGGGCCTGAGGTGCTTGGGGCGGCTGGCCGTACGGACCCGGCTGGGCGGCCGGCTGCCCGTACGGTCCGGGCTGCTGGGGTGGCCCGCCGTACGGGCCCGGCTGGTTGTAGCTCATCTCTGGGTTCCCCTCCAGATGCTTATGTGTTCCTGACATCCTCGCGCAGGCCAGTGGCCCGAGTTGCCCCGGGTGTCCCACCGTTACGAAAGAATCGAGTTTCGGGACACGGCGGTGACGCCTCTAAACTGACCGGGTGACCGAGAACGCTCAGCAGCAGCCAACAGCGCCCATCACCGAACTGCCGACCCAGTACGCGCCGGCCGAGGTAGAGGGGAAGCTGTACGAGCGCTGGGTGGACCGGGGCTACTTCGCCGCCGACGCGAAGAGCGACAAGCCCTCCTACACCATCGTCATCCCGCCGCCGAACGTGACGGGCTCCCTCCACCTGGGCCACGCCTTCCAGCACACGCTCATGGACGCCCTCACCCGCCGCAAGCGCATGCAGGGTTACGAGTCGCTCTGGCTCCCCGGCATGGACCACGCGGGCATCGCCACCCAGAACAAGGTCGAGCAGCAGCTTGCCGAGGAGGGCAAGTCACGCCACGACCTGGGGCGCGAGGAGTTCGTCGAGCGGGTCTGGCAGTGGAAGGAGGAGTACGGCGGCAAGATCCTCGGCCAGATGCGCCGCCTCGGCGACGGCGTCGACTGGAACCGCGAGCGGTTCACCATGGACGAGGGCCTCTCCAAGGCCGTCCAGACGATCTTCAAGCGCCTCTACGACGACGAGCTGATCTACCGCGCCGAGCGCATCATCAACTGGTGTCCGCGGTGTCTTACGGCCATCTCGGACATCGAGGTCGAGTACCAGGACGACGCGGGCGAACTCGTCTCGATCAGGTACGGCGAGGGCGAGGACAGCCTGGTCGTCGCCACCACCCGCGCCGAGACGATGCTCGGTGACACCGCCGTCGCCGTCCACCCCGACGACGAGCGCTACAAGCACCTCGTCGGCAGGCAGATCAAGCTGCCGTTGACGGACCGGACCATCCCGGTCGTCGCGGACACCCACGTGGACCCGGAGTTCGGCACCGGCGCCGTCAAGGTGACCCCGGCCCACGACCCGAACGACTTCGCCATCGGGCAACGCCACAACCTGCCCAACATGACGATCATGGACGAGCACGGTGTCATCACCGTCCACGGCCCCTTCCTCGGCCTGGACCGCTTCGAGGCCCGCTCCGCCGTCGTCGGCGCCCTGCGCGGACAGGGCAGGATCGTCGCCGAGAAGCGCCCCTACACGCACTCCGTCGGGCACTGCTCGCGCTGCTCCACCACCGTCGAGCCGCGCCTGTCCCTCCAGTGGTGGGTCAAGGTCGAGACGCTGGCCAAGGCCGCCGGTGACGCGGTCCGCGACGGCCGGGTCTCGATCCACCCCGAGGAGATGTCCAAGCGCTACTTCGACTGGGTCGACAACCTCAACGACTGGTGCATCTCACGCCAGTTGTGGTGGGGCCACCGCATCCCCGTCTGGTACGGCCCGGACGGCGAGATCGTCTGCGTCGGCCCCGACGAAGAGCCGCCCACCGGCGAGGGCTGGACCCAGGACACCGACGTCCTCGACACCTGGTTCTCCTCCGGCCTCTGGCCGTTCTCCACCCTCGGCTGGCCCGAACAGACCCCGGACCTCGAGAAGTTCTACTCGACGGACGTCCTGCTCACCGGCCACGACATCATCTTCTTCTGGGTCGCCCGGATGATGATGTTCGGCCTGTACGCCATGGACGGCAAGGCCCCGTTCAAGACCATCGCCCTGACCGGCCTGGTCCGCGACGAGCGCGGCAAGAAGATGTCGAAGTCCTTCGGCAACGTCGTCGACCCGCTGGACTGGATGGACAAGTACGGCTCCGACGCCGTCCGCTTCACCCTGGCCAAGGGCGCCAACCCCGGTACCGACGTGCCGATCGGCGAGGACTGGGTCCAGGCGTCCAGCAAGTTCGCCAACAAGATCTGGAACGCCACGCGCTTCGCGCTGATGAACGGCGCCACGATCGAGGGCGACCTCCCGCCCGTCGAGAAACTCTCGGCCACGGACCGCTGGATCCTCTCCCGCCTGAACAAGACGGTCGCGCAGGTCGACGCGTACTACGACGACTTCCAGTTCGCGAAGCTCAGCGACACGCTCTACCACTTCGCGTGGGACGAGGTCTTCGACTGGTACGTCGAACTGTCGAAGACGACGTTCTTCGCGGGCGGCGAGCAGGCGAAGGTCTCCGGCCGGGTCCTCGGCGAGGTCATCGACGTCATGCTGCGCCTGCTCCACCCGGTCGTCCCCTTCGTCACCGAGACCCTGTGGACCACACTGACCGGCCGTGAGTCCCTCGTCATCGCCGAGTGGCCCAAGGACAGTGGCTTCCGCGACGAGGCGGCCGAGGCCGAGATCGGCACCGTCCAGGCCGTCGTCACCGAGGTCCGCCGCTTCCGCAAGGAGCAGGGCCTCCAGGACGGCCAGAAGGTCCCGGCCCGCCTCACCCTCGACGGCACGGCCCTTGCCGCGCACGAGCCGGCCATCCGCCAGCTCCTCCGCCTCCAGCCGGAGGGCGAGGGCTTCGCGGCCACGGCAACCCTCCCGGTCGCCGGCGCCACGGTCGCCCTCGACCTCTCCGGCACCATCGACGTCGCCGCGGAGCGCAAACGCCTCGCGAAGGACCTCGCGGCAGCGGAGAAGGAACGCCAGCAGGCCGAGGCCAAACTCGGCAACGAGGCCTTCCTGGCAAAGGCCCCGGACCAGGTGGTGGACAAGATCAAGAGCCGCCTCACCAAGGCCGACGAGGACATCACCCGCATCCAGACCCAACTGGAAACCCTGCCGCAGGCGTAGGAGTTTCTACGGCACGAGGGCGCCCGGAGCTGTGAAGCTCCGGGCGCCCTCGTCGCCGACAGGGGCGCGGGGAACTGCGCGACCAGCCACAACCGGACCCGCACCCGCCAACGAAACCCCCACCACCCCACCCCGTAGGCACCCCCTCCGTAGACTGACCCACGTGAGCGACACCGACCCCTTCGACGAGATCATCGACGCCGAGACCGACCGAGACCCCGACCTCGCGGTCATCGAGGCCGGCAGCCGCACCCTCCGCACCCAGGGCGGAGCCCCGAGCGCCGACGTGCCGGGCCGCCCCACCGACCCCGAGGTCGACAAGGCCCTCCGCACCGTCGAGGCGGACCTCGCCACCCGCTGGGGCGAAACCAAGCTGGAGCCCAGCGTCAGCCGTATCGCCGCGCTGATGGACGTCCTGGGGGAGCCGCAGCGCGCGTACCCCTCGATCCACATCACCGGCACCAACGGCAAGACCTCCACCGCCCGCATGATCGAGGCCCTCCTCGGCGCCTTCGACCTGCGCACCGGCCGGTACACCTCCCCGCACGTCCAGTCGATCACCGAGCGGATCAGCCTCGACGGGGCACCCATCCCGGCGGAGCGGTTCGTCGAGACGTACGACGACATCAAGGCGTACGTCGAGATGGTCGACGCCCAGCAGGAGTTCCGGCTCTCCTTCTTCGAGGTGCTGACCGGCATGGCGTACGCGGCCTTCGCCGACGCTCCTGTCGACGTGGCTGTCGTCGAGGTCGGGATGGGGGGCAGCTGGGACGCCACCAACGTCATCGACGCCGATGTGGCCGTCGTGACGCCCATCGACCTCGACCACACCGACCGGCTCGGCGAGACGCCCGGTGAGATCGCCGTCGAGAAGGGCGGGATCATCAAGCAGGACGCGACCGTGATCCTCGCCCAGCAGCCGGTCGACGCGGCCCAGGTGCTGCTGAAGAAGGCCGTCGAGGTGGACGCCACGGTGGCCAGGGAGGGCTTGGAGTTCGGGGTCGTCAGCCGCACGGTCGCCGTCGGCGGGCAGATGCTGACGCTGCGCGGACTCGGCGGGGAGTACGAGGAGATCTTCCTGCCGCTGCACGGCGGCTACCAGGCCCACAACGCGGCCGTCGCCCTCGCCGCCGTCGAGGCGTTCTTCGGCGTCGGCACCCAGCGGCCCGAACCCCTCGACACCGACACCGTCCGCAAGGCGTTCGCCGCGGTGACGTCCCCCGGGCGGCTGGAGATCGTACGGCGCTCTCCCACCGTCGTGCTCGACGCCGCGCACAACCCGGCGGGCGCACGGGCCACCGCCGAGGGGGTCGGCGAGGCCTTCGACTTCAGCCGGCTGATCGGTGTGGTCGGGGCGAGCGGCGACAAGAACGTACGGGGGCTCCTCGAAGCCTTCGAGCCGATCTTCGCCGAGGTCGTGATCACGCAGAACTCCAGCCAGCGAGCCATGGACGTCGACGAGCTGGCCGCCATCGCCGTCGAGGTGTTCGGCGACGACCGCGTCCAGGTCGAGCCGCGGCTCGACGACGCCCTGGAGGCCGCCATCACCCTCGCTGAGGAGGACGGGGAGTACTCGGGCGCCGGCGTGCTCGTCACCGGCTCCGTCATCACCGTCGGCGAGGCCCGACTGCTCCTGGGGAGGGGCTGACTTCCGTGCGTACGCTCTGTGCTTCGACCCTGATCGGCGAGGTCTTCGTGATCGGTTTCGCCGGTCTCGTCGCCATGAAGGACCCCGACCTGTCCACGTCGACCGTGTGGACGGTCAGCGGCATCGCCATGCTGCTGTGCGTGCTGCTGTGCGGTGTGATCACCCGGCCCGGCGGCATCCAGCTCGGCTGGGCCCTGCAGATCGCGCTCATCGCGTCCGGCATCGTCGTCCCGACCATGTACTTCATGGGCGCGATGTTCGCCGCGCTGTGGTGGGCGTCCGTCCACTACGGCCGGAAGATCGACGAGGCGAAGGCGAGATTCGCCGCGCAGGCCCAGTCGGCCGGTACTACCAGTCCTGACGCTGCGTGACACCCGCTCAGGGCGGCCCTGTAGCCTCTGAGCACCGCACATACGTGACCTCGAATGGAGCCACCCCCGTGACTCAGCGCACCCTCGTCCTCCTCAAGCCCGACGCCGTCCGTCGCGGCCTGACCGGCGAGATCATCGGCCGGATCGAGCGCAAGGCCGGCTGGCGCATCACCGCGCTGGAGCTGCGCACCCTGGACCAGGAGACGCTGGAGCAGCACTACGGCGAGCACAAGGGCAAGGTCTTCTACGAGCCCCTCGTCGAGTTCATGGCATCCGGCCCCGTCGTCGCCCTGGTCGTCGAGGGCGAGCGGGTCATCGAGGGTGTGCGCGCGCTCGCCGGGCCCACCGACCCCATCGCCGCCGCCCCCGGTTCCATCCGCGGTGACTACGGCGTGATCGTCCGCGAGAACCTCATCCACGCCTCCGACTCCGAGGAGTCCGCCGAGCGCGAGCTGAAGATCTTCTTCCCCGGCCGCGACTGAGCACCCGCGTATCCGGCCGGTGAACTTCTTGCGCAGTTTCTGCACACACCGTTTCTGAGGAACCGTCATCTCACTCGGATGCCCGAGGATTGTCCGACCTGGGACGGCCGTCGAAAACCGGCCGTCCCCCGGCATATGCGTGCCGATCGGGGGAACGCCTACCCCCGAACGCTCGTCTCCAGAAGCGAGACGGCACATCGCATGCTGACAATGGCGAAGACCCTCGCGCGGTGTTCGTGCAGGCGAGACTACGATGTAAGCCTTGCAAGCCTTCACGTCACCGCACCCACTTCGCCACCCCAAACCAAAGCCATCACACGCTTCACTTGGGAAGGCCAGACGAATCCTGATGGGGAACTCAATGTCGTTCATCGGCCGTGACATGGCTGTCGACCTCGGGACCGCCAACACGCTGGTGTACGTCAGGGGTCGCGGGATCGTACTCAACGAGCCGTCCGTCGTCGCGATCAACACCAACACCGGTGGCATTCTCGCGGTCGGATCGGAAGCGAAGAAGATGATCGGTCGGACGCCCGGCAACATCGTTGCCGTGCGCCCGCTCAGGGACGGCGTCATCGCCGACTTCGAGATCACCGAGCGGATGCTCCGCTACTTCATTCTGAAGATTCACAAGCGGCGGTATCTCGCCCGTCCCCGTGTCGTCGTCTGCGTGCCCTCGGGCATCACGGGCGTCGAGCGCCGTGCCGTCATCGAGGCCTCGTCCCAGGCCGGCGCGCGCCAGGTGCACATCATCGAGGAGCCCATGGCCGCGGCCATCGGTTCCGGCCTGCCGGTCCACGAGGCCACGGGCAACATGGTGGTGGACATCGGCGGCGGCACCACGGAGGTCGCGGTCATCTCCCTCGGCGGCATCGTCACCGCCCAGTCCATCCGCGTCGCGGGTGACGAACTGGACAACGCGATCATCCAGCACATCAAGAAGGAGTACTCGCTCCTCCTCGGTGAGCGGACGGCCGAACAGATCAAGATCACGATCGGTTCGGCGTACGACCTCGACGCTGACGAACACACCGAAATCCGCGGCCGGGACCTTGTCTCCGGGCTGCCCAAGACCGTCGTGATCTCCGCGGCCGAAGTCCGCAAGGCCATCGAAGAACCGGTCAACGCGATCGTCGACGCCGTGAAGACCACCCTCGACAAGTGCCCGCCCGAGCTGTCCGGCGACATCATGGACCGCGGAATCGTGCTGACCGGCGGCGGCGCCCTGCTCCGCGGGCTCGACGAGCGGCTGCGCCGGGAGACCGGCATGCCCATCCACATCGCCGAGGACCCGCTGGACAGCGTGGTGCTCGGTTCCGGCAAGTGCGTGGAGGAGTTCGAGGCGCTCCAGCAGGTGCTGGACGCGCAGCCGCGCAGATGACGTGACTCTTCGATTCCGCCGTACGAGATGATCTCCTCTCGTGCGGCGGATCGTTGATATAGAGGCATAAGCTCGCCCAAAGAACTCCATTGCCGCCAAAGGCTCCCAAAGACTTCGTTGCCCAAGTTGCCCAAAAACTCTATTGAGGAAGGCACGGCCGCCGCACGTGAGGGACACACGAGAGAGCCGGCTGCTCCTGGTGCTGCTGATCGCGATCGCGTTCGCGCTGATCACGGTGGACATCCGCGGCGGGGAGGACTCACCGGTCGACGGTGCCCGACAGGCCGCGGCAGCCGTCTTCGGGCCGGTCGAGGACGGGGTGGCCACCGTGGTCGACCCGGTCGGCGACGCGGTCTCCGCCGTACGCGACTCCGGTGAGCGGCACGACCGGCTCGCCGCGCTGGAGAAGGAGAACGCGGCGCTCAAGGCCCGTCTCGGCAGCGGCGATCGCAACCGCAGCCGCCTCAACCAGCTCGACAAGATGCTGAAGTCGGCCGGTGCCGGGCAGTACGGCATCAAGGGCGCCGAGGTCATCGCCATAGGAGCGGCCCAGGGCTTCTCCTGGACGGTCACCATCGACATCGGCGCGAACGACGGCGTCAAGCGCGACATGACCGTCCTGAACGGCGACGGACTCGTCGGCCGCGTCACCACCGTCGGCCCCGGCACCGCGACCGTGCTGCTCGCCAACGACCCCGACTTCACCGTCGGCACGCGCATGGAGGGCAGCGACGAACTGGGCTTCGCCTCCGGGCAGGGCGACCGGCCGCTGCGCGTCCAGCTCCTCAACGGCAAGGCCAAGGTGCAGAAGGGCGACCGGCTCGTCACCTTCGGCTCGCAGGCCGACAAGCCGTTCGTGCCCGGCGTACCCGTCGGGGTCGTGTCCCGTGTCGACCCGTCCGGCGGCGACCTGACCCGCACGATCTACGTCACGCCGTTCGTCGGCTTCACCAAGCTCGACATCGTCGGTGTCGTCGTCGAGGCCCCGCGCACCGACCCGCGCGACACCGTCCTCCCGGCCAAGCCGAAGCCGACGCCCACCCCGACGGTCACCGTCACGGTGACCCCGTCCGCGACGACGGCCGACGGCCAGTACCAGCAAGAGCAGTAGGAGCTGAACTCCCCATGCGTTTCAACCGGATGCTCCTCTCCACCACCCTGGTGGTCGTCGCCATGGTGGTCCAGGTGAGCGTCCTCGCCCGCCTGCACCTCCCGGGCGCCGTCCCCGACCTCCTCCTGCTGACCGTCCTCGGCCTCGCCCTGGTGTACGGCCATGTCGGCGGCGCGCTCGTCGGCTTCGGCGCCGGACTCCTCGCCGACCTCGCCCCGCCCGCCGACCACGCGGCCGGCCGCTACGCCCTCGTGCTCTGCGTCATCGGCTACCTCGCCGGCCTGGTCAAACCCGAGAACGGCCAGCTCAAGTCGGCCACAGGACCGATGACCGTCGTGGTCGCCGCCGCCGTCGGCACGACCCTGCTGTACGCCGGTGTCGGCGCCCTCGTCGGCGACACCGCCGCCCGCAACGTGGGCCTCACCAGCCTGCTGTTCACGGCCGCGCTGTACGACCTGCTGCTCGCGCCCTTCGTGGTCCCCGGCATCATGTTCCTGGCCCGCAGAGCGGAGAACGATCCGCTCGCCGAGGCCAACTCCTCGGCCAAGAAGAGCGACATCTCGTCGGGCTGGCTCTCCTCCGGCACCGGCCTGCGCATCGGCAGCCAGCGCGGCGGCCTGAAGGTGAAGGCGGCCCGCTCGAAGGCCGCCCGCGCCGGCCGCATCAAGGGGGTCAAGCGCCTGTGACCGCGGGAGCCCGCGCGCGGAGCGCGCCAGTGGATGGAGCACTCGAACGGGTTCGCCGGGGCGGAACGCGGCCTCACAGGCCGACCGTTCATCATTCGTACACGCACACACATCTACATCACACACGTCGGCTCTCTGAGAGGGGGAGGCAGCACCAGTGACCAACATTCCCGAGACCGGCCGGACGCCACGCGTCCAGATCCGGCTCGTCGTCATCCAGATCCTCGTCCTCTCCCTCCTCGGCACCCTCGGCGGCCGGCTGTGGTATCTCCAGATCCGCGAGGGCGACGCCTACGCCAAGGAGGCGTCCGGCAACCATGTGCAGCAGGTCGTGCAGCCCGCCGTCCGTGGGTCGATCCTCGACGCGCGCGGAGTGCCGATCGCGGACAACGAGACACGCCTCGTCGTCTCCGCGTCGCGCACCGAACTGCTGAAGATGGCGGACGACGGCGACGCCGTCCTCACCAAGCTCGCCGGGGTCCTGGGCATGAAGCCCAAGGACGTCAAGGACAAGGTCCGGCTCTGCGACTCGAAGACGCCGCAGCCCTGCTGGAACGGCTCGCCGTACCAGCCGATCCCCATCACCGACGAGGCCACCGCCCGCCAGGCCCTCCAGATCCGCGAGCGCTCCGAGGACTTCCCCGGCATCACCGCCGAACCCGAGGCCGTACGCCGGTACGCCGGCCCCGGCGGGTCCAACACCGCCCAGGTCCTCGGCTATCTCTCCCCGGTCACCGACGAGGAGATCACCAAGGCGCAGGACACCGACTCGCCGTATCTGCGCTCCGACCAGGTCGGCCGCTCCGGTCTTGAGCGGGAGTACGACAAGGAGCTGCGCGGCAAGGCCGGCGTGACGCGCTACGAGGTCGACAACCTCGGCCGGGTCATCGGCACCGCCGAGGCGGACCCCGCGCAGTCCGGCTCCAACCTCGTGACGAGCATAGATGCGAGGGTTCAGCGGGTCGCCGAGTACGAGCTGAACAACGCGATGAAGGAAGCCCGCAAGGAGTACGACGACAACACCAGCGAGAACTACAAGGCCGACGCGGGCGCTGTCGTCGTCATGGAGGCCAAGACGGGCCGGGTCGTCGCCATGGCGTCCAACCCGACGTACGACCCGAACGCCTGGGTCGGCGGCATCTCCGCCAAGGACTACGCCAAGCTGACCGGGAAGAACTCCAACTACCCGCTGCTCAACCGGGCGATCCAGGGCCAGGCGGCCCCCGGCTCGATCTTCAAGGTCATCTCCACCTCGGCCGCCGTCAACGCGGGCTACCCCTTCGACGGGAACTACGACTGCTCCAGCTCGTACTCGATCGGCGGCCAGGTCTTCAAGAACTACGAGTCCAAGGGGTACGGCCCGATCAGCCTCGGCCGCGCCATCGAGGTCTCCTGCGACACCGTCTTCTACCGCCTCGCCCACGACCAGTGGGCGAAGGATGGCGGCCTGAAGCCGAACAAGAACGCGAAGAACTGGTTCTACACCACCGCCCACGATTACGGCCTCGGCGCCGTGACCGGCATCGACCTTCCCAACGAGGTCGCCGGCCGCGTCCCCGACCGCAAGTGGAAGCAGGACTACTGGAAGGCCAACAAGGCCTCCTGGTGCAAGTACGGCAAGAAGGGCGGCACGTACGCCCAGCAGATCGCGTACGAGAACTGCCTCGAAGGCAATCTGATGCGCGCCGGTGACTCCGTCAACTACTCCATCGGCCAGGGCGACATCCTCGTCACGCCGATACAGATGGCGACGATCTACTCGGCGATCTCCAACGGCGGCACCCTGTACGACCCGACCGTCGGCAAGGCGATCGTCAGCGCCGACGGCAAGTCCGTCGAGGCGATCAAGCCCAAGTCGCACGGCAAGCTGCCGATCTCGAAGTCGACCCTGAAGGACATAGACGGTGCCCTTGAGGGAGTCGTCACCCGCGGTTCGGCGGCCTGGCGGTTCGGCGGCTGGCCGCAGGACGAGATCCCGATGCACGCCAAGACGGGTACGGCCGAGGTCTACGGCAAGCAGACCACCTCATGGTTCGCGACGTACACCAAGGACTACACGATCGTCATGACGATCTCCCAGGGTGGTACGGGCTCCGGCGCCTCAGGACCGGCCGTCCGCAACATCTACGAGGCGCTGTACGGCGTCTCCGAGGACGGCAAGATCGACAACAAGAAGGCGTTGCTGCCCACCCCGCAGAAGAGCCTGCCGAAGATCGAGTCGGACGGCTCGATCGACGCCCCGAAGATCAAGCCGTACGTCCCACCGAAGGCCACCGAGGAGATCCTCGCCGTCGCGGGCGGACAGCTCCCGCCGGCCACGGTCGCCTCGGAAGGCACACGCACCAACCGCAGCGGCCGACGAGCACAGGGCGGCCGCAGACGCAGGCGCAGGCGGAGTACGCGAAGGACGACCACGACATGACCGGCGCGAACACCTTCTCCGTCTCCGGCTACGGCCCCGAACGCTCGTCCCTGTCCCGTCTGCTGGCCCGCGACTCGCTGGCCCGCAGGCTGGACTGGCCGATACTGCTGTCCGCGCTCGCGCTGTCCTTCATGGGCGCGATCCTGGTCTACTCGGCGACCCGCAACCGCACCGAGATCAACCAGGGCGACCAGTACTACTTCCTGATCCGGCATCTGATGAACACCGGCATCGGGTTCTGTCTGATGATCGGCACGGTCTGGCTCGGCCACCGCACCCTGCGCACGGCGGTCCCGATCCTGTACGGGCTCTCGGTCTTCCTGATCCTCATGGTGCTGACCCCGCTGGGCGCGACCGTCAACGGCGCCCACGCGTGGATCGTGCTCGGCGGCGGTTTCTCGCTCCAGCCCTCGGAGTTCGTGAAGATCACGATCATCCTGGGCATGGCGATGCTGCTGGCCGCCCGGGTCGACGCGGGCGACAAGCCCTACCCCGACCACCGCACGGTCCTGCAGGCCCTGGGCCTGGCCGCCGTACCGATGATGATCGTCATGCTGATGCCCGACCTCGGGTCGGTCATGGTCATGGTCATCATCGTGCTCGGGGTGCTGCTGGCTTCCGGCGCCTCCAACCGCTGGATCTTCGGTCTGCTGGGCACGGGCGCCCTGGGCGCAGTGCTGATCTGGCAGCTCGGGATCCTGGACGAGTACCAGATCAACCGCTTCGCCGCCTTCGCCAACCCGGAACTCGACCCGGCCGGCGTCGGCTACAACACCAACCAGGCGAGGATCGCGATCGGTTCGGGCGGCCTCACCGGCACCGGTCTGTTCCACGGCTCGCAGACCACCGGCCAGTTCGTCCCGGAGCAGCAGACCGACTTCGTGTTCACGGTCGCGGGGGAGGAGCTGGGCTTCGTGGGCGCGGGCCTGATCATCCTGCTGCTGGGTGTGGTGCTGTGGCGGGCCTGCCGTATCGCCCGTGAGACGACCGAGCTGTACGGCACGATCGTCGCCGCCGGGATCATCGCGTGGTTCGCGTTCCAGTCGTTCGAGAACATCGGGATGACCCTGGGGATCATGCCGGTCGCCGGTCTGCCACTGCCCTTCGTGTCGTACGGAGGATCGTCGATGTTCGCTGTGTGGGTGGCGGTGGGGTTGTTGCAGTCGATCAGGGTGGAGCGGCCCATGTCCGCCTAGAGGTGACTGTTAGGTGTCATCAGGGAGAACGGTGAATGTGTCCCGCATGGCCAATAAGTGACCTTTGGGGGCTGCCGCCGACGTCGAATCGTGACTAGATTCAATTCATGGCGGACACAAAGCGGGAAATCGAGCGGAAGTACGAATCCGACGACAGTGGGTTGCCCGACCTGACCGGTGTCGCCGGGGTCGCGGAGGTCCTCGACAAGGGCACCGCCGAGCTGGACGCGACCTACTACGACACCTCTGACCTGCGCCTGGCCTCCGCGTCGATCACCCTGCGCCGCCGCACCGGCGGGTCCGACGCCGGCTGGCACCTCAAACTCCCGGTCGGCCCGGGGGTGCGGGACGAGATCCAGGTCCCGCTCTCCGACACCGTCCCCGACGAACTGGCCGGGCTGGTCCGCGCCCGGGTCCGTGAGGGACAGCTCGTGCCCGTGGTCCGGCTGCGCTCCGCACGGGACGTGCGCGACCTCGTCGACGCCGAGGGCAAGCAGCTCGCCGAGGTCGGCGTGGACACCGTACGGGCGGAGCGGCTGTTCGGCGGTGACGGTACCGCCCAGTGGACCGAGATCGAGGTGGAGCTGGCCGACGGCGGTGACATCCGCGTCCTGGACAAGGTGGAGAAGCGCCTGCGCAAGGCGGGCGTACGGCCGTCCAAGTCCTCGTCGAAGCTGGCGCGGGCGCTGGAGGAGACCAAGGGCGGACAGCCGCAGCCGGAGGCGGAACCCGCCGAGCCCTTCACCGCCGGCGACCACGTCCTCGCCTATGTCCGCGCCCAGCGGGACGCCATCGTCGACCTCGATCCGGCCGTGCGCCAGGACACCGAGGAGTCGGTGCACGACATGCGGGTCGCCACGCGGCGGCTGCGCAGCACCTTCAAGTCCTTCGGCGAGGTTCTCGACCGGGAGGTCACCGACCCGATCGGCGACGAGCTGAAGTGGCTCGCCGGGGAACTGGGCGTGGGCCGCGACCAGGAGGTGCTGGCCGAACGGCTGAACACGGTTCTCGACGAGCTGGCCCCCACCCTCGTCCACGGCCCGGTCCGGGACCGTCTGGCCGCCTGGTCCAAGGCCGAGTACGGCGGGGCCCGCAGCCGACTGCTCGGCGTGCTGGACTCCCCGCGCTATCTGGCCCTCCTCGACACCCTGGACGCCGTGGTCGCCGACCCGCCGGTGCTCAAGGCAGCGGCCAAGAATCCGGACAAGGTGCTCGCCAAGGCCGTACGCAAGGACTTCTCGAAGGTGGCCGCGCTGATCGAGGAGGCCATGGAGCAGCCGTCCGGCGCCGACCGCGACCTCGGGCTGCACGAGGCCCGCAAGAAGGCCAAGCGCACCCGGTACGCGGCCGAGGCGGCGGGCCCGGCCCTCGGCGGCCCGGCCAAGGCGCTCGTCAAGTCGATGAAGTCCCTCCAGAGCCTCCTCGGCGACCACCAGGACAGCGTCATGGTCCGCACGACACTGGGCGAGCTGTCCGCCGTGGCGCACGCGGCGGGCGAGAACACCTTCACGTACGGGTTGCTGTACGGGCGCGAGGAGCGGCGGGCGGAGCGGGTGGAGGAGGCGGCGCCGGAGGCCTGGGCGACGGCCAAGGACGGGATGGACGTCTGAGGGCGGAGATCCTCGGCGGTACGGCGGGTGTCCCGGGCCGCGTTAGGCTGAATGACCACCCCTGTCGGTCCACGGAAGTGCGAGATGTCAGCCGAATCGGTCTTCCCGCAGCTCGAAGCTCTGCTCCCGCATGTGCAGAAGCCCATCCAGTACGTCGGCGGAGAGCTCAACTCCACGGTCAAGCCGTGGGAGGACTGCGACGTCCGCTGGGCGCTCATGTACCCCGACGCGTACGAGGTCGGGCTGCCCAACCAGGGCGTCATGATCCTTTACGAGGTGCTCAACGAGCGTGAGGGCGTGCTCGCCGAGCGTACGTACAGCGTGTGGCCCGACCTCGAGGCGCTGATGCGGGAGCACGGCGTCCCGCAGTTCACGGTGGACGCCCACCGTCCCGTGAAGGCCTTCGACGTGTTCGGGCTGTCCTTCTCCACGGAGCTGGGCTACACGAACATGCTGACGGCGCTGGACCTGGCGGGCATCCCGCTGGAGTCCAAGGACCGGACGCTCGACGACCCGATCGTGCTGGCCGGCGGTCACGCGGCCTTCAACCCCGAGCCGATCGCGGACTTCGTCGACGCGGTGATCATCGGCGACGGCGAGCAGGCCGTCCTCGACATGACGGAGATCATCCGCGCCTGGAAGGCGGAGGGTCGTCCGGGCGGTCGCGAGGAGGTCCTGTTCCGTCTCGCGAAGACCGGCAGCGTCTACATCCCGGCGTTCTACGACGTGGAGTACCTGCCGGACGGGCGGATCGGCCGCGTCGTACCGAACAAGAGCGGTGTCCCCTGGCGGGTCAGCAAGCACACGGTCATGGACCTGGACGAGTGGCCCTACCCCAAGCAGCCCCTGGTCCCGCTCGCGGAGACCGTCCACGAGCGGATGTCGGTCGAGATCTTCCGCGGCTGCACGCGCGGCTGCCGTTTCTGCCAGGCGGGCATGATCACCCGCCCGGTCCGTGAACGCTCCATCACGGGCATCGGCGAGATGGTGGAGAAGGGCCTGAAGGCGACGGGCTTCGAGGAGGTCGGCCTCCTCTCCCTGTCCTCGGCGGACCACTCGGAGATCGGTGACATCGCGAAGGGCCTGGCGGACCGCTACACGGAGGACAAGATCGGCCTGTCGCTCCCCTCCACTCGCGTGGACGCCTTCAACGTGGACCTGGCGAACGAGCTGACGCGCAACGGCCGTCGCTCGGGCCTGACCTTCGCCCCCGAGGGCGGCTCGGAACGCATGCGCAAGGTCATCAACAAGATGGTCTCGGAAGAGGACCTGATCCGGACGGTCTCCACGGCGTACGGCAACGGCTGGCGCCAGGTGAAGCTGTACTTCATGTGCGGTCTGCCGACGGAGACCGACGAGGACGTCCTCCAGATCGCCGACATGGCGATGAACGTGATCGCCGAGGGCCGCAGGGTCTCCGGCCAGAACGACATCCGCTGCACGGTCTCGATCGGCGGCTTCGTGCCCAAGCCGCACACCCCGTTCCAGTGGGCCCCGCAGCTGTCGGCGGCGGACACGGACGCGCGCCTGACCAAGCTCCGGGACAAGATCCGCGGCGACAAGAAGTACGGCCGCTCGATCGGCTTCCGCTACCACGACGGCAAGCCCGGCATCGTCGAGGGCCTGCTGTCACGCGGCGACCGGCGCATCGGCGCGGTGATCCGCGCGGTGTACGAGGACGGCGGCCGCTTCGACGGCTGGCGCGAGTACTTCTCGTACGACCGCTGGATGGCCTGCGCGGAGAAGACGCTGCCCGACTTCGGGGTCGACGTCGACTGGTACACGACGCGCGAACGCACGTACGAGGAGGTCCTCCCGTGGGACCACCTCGACTCGGGCCTCGACAAGGACTGGCTCTGGGAGGACTGGCAGGACTCCCTCGACGAGACAGAGGTCGAGGACTGCCGGTGGACGCCTTGCTTCGACTGTGGGGTGTGCCCGCAGATGGATACTTGGCCACAAGTAAGTAACAGCGGGAAGAAGTTGCTGCCGCTGACGGTCAAGAAGGACGCTGCGACCAGCGGACACGTGCACTGACGTGAGTGAGGCGTTGCGGCGCATCGTGGAGGCTCTGGAGGACGGCGGCAGCGAGGAAGAGGCTGCTGCTGTCCTGAGGGCGCTCGGCGCTCAGAGCAGACGGCAGGGGATCGCGCGGGATACCCCGAGAACGCCGCTGCCGTCGCCTGGGGCCTCTTCGACCGTTCACTCTGAGGTGGAGTGGGTCTGAGGGCTGGAAGCCCCTGGAGCCTGTCGGCTGGTGGGTCTGAGGACTGGCTATGGACGGGGTGAGCTGTCCGCCGGTGACGCGGAGACGTCGGCGCCTAGTTCCGGAGTGAGCTGGACCACGCCGACCCAGGGAAACTCGTTGGTCACGTGGACCGCCCGGATGTTCCAGCGGCCTGCCGGTACAGCCACGGGTGCTTGTTCTGGCAGCTCGGGGCGGTCGGGGTACGGCCGATCGAGATCTGCACCGGCCTCGGCGGAGTCCATGAGCATCGCCGGTCCGTCCGTTTCCCATACTCCCGCTGCCTCCCACTCGGTGGTGGGGTCGTCCAGCAGCCTCTCGGCGGCCACGAGGAGCTCTGCGTCGGAGTCTGAGGCGAGCCAGCGCACGAAAGCCCTTCGTTCGGGCAGATAACAGGTTGTGGCCGGCTCATCGCCCAGCACAAGGGCCCGCGCGCCGGCTGGGCCCACGTCGATCACAGCGACGAGGTCTTCTACCGCGCACGCGCGGTCGTAGTCGTCCGGGTCATCGGTGTCGCCGATGATCATTCCGTCTTGCGTGCAGCCGCTCCACTCCTGCAACGCCGATACCGGTATGACGATGAGCGGGCCACCCATGGACGCAACCCAGTTGAGCTCCGGCTGCGTGCGGGGTGTGGATGCCGCGTCGTTCGATCTGTTCATGGCGCCAGGTTGCCGTATGCCTCTGACAACGCCTCGTTGAAGTGGATCAATGGCTGTCACCAAACCTCGTGGCCTAGGTGAGCGAGACCGTCGATGCAGTCGAGGCGATCATGCACGGTGGAATCCGGGTTTGGGGTGGTGATCAGCAGGAGCACGCTGATTGACGGGTGCTCAGGGGCGTATAGGTCGTCCTGGACGTCGTCTCCGGGGATAGCGTTGGGCTGGATCTCGATACGTCCGTAGGCGCTGTCGGCGACGTGGTAGAGGCCCCGGTAGTCGCTCTCGCGTGCGGTGAAGGTGACATCGAGGTGGTCGGCGACCAGCCGGGCCAACTCGCCCGTGGTGTGAGTGCTGGTGCCGTAGGTGTCGTGGTTGGTCATCGGTGCCCGACCTTATGCGACAGGAGTCCCCAGCTTCGTTGTGAGGGGCGCCGTGTCCGCAGATGACACCTGGCCACAAGTAAACAGCGGGAAGAAGTTGCTGCCGCTGAGGGTCAAGAAGGACGCTGCGACCAGCGGACACGTGCACTGACGTGAGTGAGGCGTTGGGGCGGATCGCGGAGGTGTTGGGGGACGGCGGCGAGGGTGAGGTTGCTGCCGTCCTGGGGGCGCTGGGTGCGTGGAGTGAGCGGCGGGCTGTCGTGGAGGAGGCACTGAGAACGCCTCTGCCGGCGCCTGGGGGCTCTTCGGCTGTCGAGTCTGAGGTTGTGGAGAGTGGGTCTGAGGGGCTGACGGTCCAGGAGGAGGCCGTACGGGGTTGGTCGTCGCCTGAGTGGCTGCTCTTGGTTCGCGGGGTTGGGCCCGGCTTCCTAGCGTGGCGGGTATCCGCTACGGAGGAGGCCACCATGCCAGCGAGTGAGCCGCCGGCGAATGGTCCTCGGTGGGAGCGCCGGGACAGTGGGCCTCCCCCTTCTGGGCAGTGGGCGCCTCCTGCCAGGCCTCCGCAGAGCAAACGGCGGGGTCGTGGCTGTCTTTGGGGGTGTGCTGGAACTCTGGCTGCGGTGGTTGTCATCGTCGTGGTTGTGATGGTCATCGCGCTGGGGAGTGGCGATGAGAGCACCACGCCTGCACCTAGCGTGACCGCTACCGCGAAGGCGCAGCAGACGCCCCAGGGCAAGAGCGAACGAGCGGACCTTGTGAGCTTCCAACTGGACGATCGCTCGGAATCCGGACTCACCAATATTTGGGTCGTTTGGACGATCAAGAACAACAGCAGCGAGAAGTCCGACTACTCATGGGATTGGGAAGCGGTGGACGCCAGCGGCACTCGACTAGCGAACGGCACCCAACTGGACACCGACGTCCAGCCTGGCCAGACCGCCCTGGGTGAGTACCCCACGACGCTCAAGAGCGTGAAGGGCATCAAACTCAACGTCACCAGCTTCGATCGGACTGCCAGCTACTGAGCACGTTGGCGGTGTCTGCATCGACTCTCTGACGATGGTCGCTCCACGGTGTGTGGGTCGACGACGGACGGGTTGTGAACTGGCGGCAGTGGTTGAAGGAGGGCGTCAGCCTCCTGTCACAACGGGAACGACTACTGCGGCGATGGCAGAGAGCAGGCCTCCCACTGCCAGGAAGGCGTTGAACTTCTCTTTCGCAGTAGGAAAGACGGCGCGACTCACATCTCCAACCTTGCTTCGCAGCACGATCATCTTGAGTTTCTGCCAACGATGTTGGCGGTTTCGGCACCCCATCAGTACGCCGTAGGCATTGTTTCGGCAGTAGGTCCGACCGTCTCGATTGACCGCCCCGCACCAGACCGGCACCTGGAAGGAGGCGTAGGCGAAGACCGCAATGGACAGGGCGGCAATGATCGGAAGGGCCCATTGCTGGGTCCACGCAAAGATGAGAGCCCCAACCGCAACGTATCCCCAGTACAGGCGCATGGCTTTCCCCATAGGTGCGGAGCGTAGTGGCATATGCGCAGGTCAGGTAGCAGTGAGAATCGGACAGAAAGCACGCCGTTTGCGTGTACCTGCTTCTTGACCGACGCAGTCATTTGGGCCGAAAAGCTCGGTGAGCCTCTGCGAACCTTTGCAGGCGCGGAGGGGTGCCCAGGCGGTTCCTCGTGCTCCACTGCCGACGCCTGGGAGCCCGGTGGGCATTGAGTCCGAGGTGGGGTGGGTTTAGCGGCTCGTCGTGAGAGTCTGGGCGGCATGGGGGAAGCGTCGGCGGACCAGGCTGTCATGAAGTTTCTGGCAGTGATCGATGTGGGTGCTCTTTGTTCCGGGACGGTCGTGGCGGTGAGCAGGTCTGGGATGTCGGTAGCCCTGGACGGTTTTGGTGCTCGGCCGCTCGGGGTGGTGGGGGCGTTGGACGGGTCCTGGCGTCGCCGCTTCGCTGATGTCGCTGTGGTCGGGCAGCGGATCACCGCTGAGGTGATCGCCGTGGATCTGGACGCGGGTCGGGTTTGGTTGTCGATGGCGGCTACCGAGCATCCGGCACTCTGGGCGTTCCTCAAGGGGCTTCGTCGTGGTGAGATCCTGGCCGGCGCGGTGGCGGCGATCGAGCGGTTCGGTGTGTTCGTGGCACTGGACGAGGGACCTGACCATCCGGTCTATCCAGGCGTTGGCTTCATCACGTATCCCGAACTGTCCTGGCGTCGTTTTGAGGCGGCATCCGAGGTTGTTGCAGTTGGCCAGCGGGTGTCGTGCGAGTTCTTGCAGTTCGACACCACGAACGGAGAGGCCCGGCTGTCCTTGCGGGCGACGCAGCCAGACCCCTTTCCGATATTCGCTGACCGCATCGCGGTGGGTCAGACGCTACGAGGGCTGGTGACCAAGCTGGTTCCGTTCGGCGTCTTCGTCCAGGTCGCGGACGGGGTCGAAGGGCTGGTTCATCTGCGTGAGCTCAGCTCGGAACTCGTGGCGGCCCCAGAGGACGTCGTGCAGATCGGCGACGAGGTCTCCGTCAGCGTCATGAACCTCGATCGAGAGCGACGCACGCTGACCCTGTCTATGCGGCGTGCGTGAGGGTTTTTGGTTCGGGTTGTGCCCGCAGATGGACACTTCCATTCAAATCGGCCCCACGGGTAAGAAGTTGCTCCCGCTGACCGTGAAGCAGCCGGTGGGGACCGGGCACAGTCACTGAAATGACCCGACGTCACGGGTGGGAGCAGATCACCGTGACGAGGGTGAACGACGCGTAGAAGGGGCCTTGGGCGAGGCCGGTGAACCAGGTTTCGCCCCGGGTCCTGTCGATGTGGCCCTCCGTGATGGCCTGTTGCATGTTGCGGCCGAGGCCCAGGGTGTGGTCGGCGTGCTCGAAGTCGGTGAAGACCGGGGTCGTGGCGATCGTCGTCTCGACGCGGAAGCCCGCCCGGGTCGTCAGGCGGGCGAGGCTGCGGCCGACGGTGGCGTGGCGGACCACCTTCTCGGTGGTGTAGCGGGTGAAGGCGCGGCTCGTCTCCAGGTCCTCCGAGTCCACCGCCAGGGTGTCCCAGTCGGGTTCCACCAGGGCGACGAGGGCGCCCGGGCGGGTGGCGGTGCGGAGTTGGGCCAGTACGTCCGCCGGGGACCGCACATGCATCAGCACCCGGTCGATCTTGGCGCGGTCCACTGTTCCGGGGACGACGGGCAGGGCGTGTGCGTCCGCCTCGCGGAGCTCCACCGTGCTTGTGGCGGCGGTGCGTTCACGGGCCGTCGCCAGCATCGCCGGGTCCCGGTCCACGCCGATGACGCGGCCGGTCGCGCCGACGCGTTCCGCCAGTGCGGGCAGGTCTGTGCCGGGGCCGCAGCCCACGTCCAGGACGGTGTGGCCCGGGCGGAGGTCCAGCAGGTCGAGCAGTCGCTGCTTGTACGCCCGTCCCGCGTCCTCGGACGCGGCACGCAGCATGTAGGCCGCCTGGTCGGGCCTGGGCACACCGAGGGTCTTCGTCATGGGACCAGTCAAGCAGTTGTGTGTCCGGCGCCAAGTGGGTTCAACGGGGGTGGAGTTGGCAGGAGTGCATCAGGAAGTTGCCCAACAGGCCCTCTGCGTCACCGGACTTGTAGGCCTGCGCCACGCCGTTGAGGCTGCCGCTGCCGGGTTCGTGGCGGAGGCGGAGTAACAGTTCCGGGCTGTGCTGTTGGTCAGTACCGACACCGACAGCCGCCGCTCGGGCACGGTCACGACGATCCCGCGACTCCGCCCATCCCGTCGCCGTGGCTCTGCACCAGGGGACCGGCACCGCGTGAGAGGCACCAGCCGAGCCCGTATCCGAGGCCCGCGTTGACCGGGTGCGCCTCGCGGACGGCCGCCGCTGTCTCCGGTTTCAGCAGACGGCCCAGGGCCCGGTAGCCGAGGTTGGCGTACTCGAAGGCGGTGCCCGGGGGCGGTGCAGTCGCGCGTACGGGGTCGCGTCGATGCGGTCGTCGGCGCCGGCCACCCGTGGTCGTTCGTGGCGGTGTCCGCGAGGCCGGATGCCTCGGACAGGGTCACTTCGCCGTGTTCGACGACGGTCACCGAGGCCGACGGGCAGCTGTGCTCGTCCAGGGGCGAAGTGCAGTACTAGGCCAGCTTGTTCGGGTTCAGTGCGTTCGGTATGCCCATCCGCGCATTCTGGCAGGACGAAAAGTCGTAGGTTTACGGCCGTTGTCCCTCGTCCTGGTCACTTTTCGGATACACCGCATCCGGACAGGGGGCCCGCGCGTCTACGTCGGTATGGATCTGGAGAAACCGGCCACCGGGGGCGAGGTGCGGCAGCCCGAGCGGCAGCCTGAAGGGTGTCTCGTCGTTGCGATTCGCATCCCTGTGCGGATCGTCGTACTCGTGCTGGTCGTGCCCGTGCGGATGGTGTGGGACGGGCTCGTCGTCGGCTGGCGCCTCCTCATGGACGCGGTGCTGCGGCCCCTCGGGCGGGCGCTGGCCTGGGTCTTGTGGGCCGTCCTCGTCTGGCCGTTCGTCGCGCTGTGGCGGTACGTCGTCGAGCCCGTGGGGAAGGCGCTCGGCTGGCTCGGGAACGTGCTCGTCGTCGTACCCCTGGTGTGGCTCTACCGGCATGTGCTGACGCCGCTCGGTCACGGGCTCGCCTGGATGTGCCGGGGGATCGGCGCCGGACTCTGGTGGGTGTGCCGGGGGATCGGCGCAGGGATCGGGTGGGTGTGCCGGGGGATCGGTGCCGGGCTCGGCTGGGTCTACGCGCGCGTGCTCACGCCTGTGGGGCACGCGGTGCTGTGGGTGCTCAAGGGGCTCGGGGCGGGTGCGGCGGCCCTGGGGCTCGGCGCGTACGCCGTGGCCGCCTGGCTCGCGCGGTACCTGGTCGTCGTACCCGCGCAATGGCTGTACGAGTGGATCCTCACGCCGATCGGGCGGGCGATCGCCTGGTGTGCCCGGTGGGTCGCGTGGTGCGCCGGCATGGTGGTCACCGGGATCGGGTTCGTTCTCTACTGGCTGCTGCGCCTGCTTCTCGTCCTGCCCGCGCTCGCGCTGTGGCGCTGGGTGCTGACGCCCGTCGGACGCGTCCTCGCCGTCATCGGGCGGGAGGTCTGGGGCGCCCTCGGACATGCCTGGCGCATCGCCGGGCACATCTCGCTCGCCGTCGGACGGTTCCTCGGGACCCTCCTTCGGTGGATCTTCGTGGAGCCCGTGCGCTGGGCGTACCAGACGGTGCTGACGCCGGTCGGGCACTTCGTGCGGGACGCCGTTCTGCGGCCCGCCGCCGAGGCCGCGCGCAGTGTGGGGCGGGTCACCCGGCAGGTGCTGGCCGCCGCACGCGACTCGGCACGGCAGGCCCGGGCCGACTTCCGGCGGATGCTCTTCGGGGAGCCGAAGGAAGCGGTCGCCGTGGACCGGCGGGAACCAGGAGGCGTCGACGGACGTACTCTTGGTAGCAGTACGACCGCACTCACGAAGGACTGAACGACACTGGGCAAGCGACAGCCCGAAGGCCCGCCGCCCGCGCCGACGGTGCAGCGCATCCGACTGCGCTACACCAAGCGCGGCCGCCTCCGGTTCACCAGCCACCGTGACTTCCAGCGCGCTTTCGAGCGTGCGCTGCGCCGTGCCGAGGTGCCGATGGCCTACTCGGCGGGGTTCACGCCGCATCCGAAGGTGTCGTACGCCAATGCCGCAGCCACCGGCACGGGCAGTGAGGCGGAGTACCTGGAGATCGCGCTCACCGAAGCGCGCGATCCCGACAAGCTGCGCGAGCTGCTCGACGAGTCGCTGCCCACCGGGCTCGACATCGTCGACGCGGTCGAGGCCCGGACCTCCGGGCTCGCCGACCGGCTCACGGCTTCCGTATGGGAGCTGCGTCTGGAGGGTGTGGCGCCCGAGGACGCGCGCCGCGCCGTCGACCTCTTCAACGCCGCCGAGACCGTCGAGGTCCAGCGCCTCGCCAAGAACGGCATGAGAACCTTCGATGCCCGGGGCGCGGTCGCGGGCCTGGAGGCACTCGCAGTGGGCGCTGAGCCAGGTGATGAGACGCACAGTCCACAGGCTGATAGGCCGACCGACCAGGCCTGTGCGATACTGCGGCTGGTTGTTCGGCACGTGACGCCTGCCGTTCGACCCGACGACGTCCTGTCCGGTCTCCGCGCCGTGGCCGACCTGGCGCCGCCGGTCCCCGCAGGGGTGACCAGGCTGGCGCAGGGGCTGTTCGATGAAGAGACCGGCACGGTGACCGACCCGCTCGCGCCCGACCGCGAGGCAGCGGTGGCCCTCTCCATGGCCGCTCCGACTGCCGCCGCGTCGCAGGCACCGGCGTAAGGAAGGTCCCGCGAAGGGACGGACGTCGTAGCGCCGCCCTCGTACTCGGGAGCCACCTGGGTCGGGCAGCGCACCGACCACAAGACTTTCGCCAGGCCGTACGCAACATGGCGTACGGAACCGGCGAGACAGG
Organism: Streptomyces sp. NPDC002156; assembly: GCF_053593675.1. Classification (NCBI taxonomy): domain Bacteria; kingdom Bacillati; phylum Actinomycetota; class Actinomycetes; order Kitasatosporales; family Streptomycetaceae; genus Streptomyces; species Streptomyces sp. NPDC002156. Next base: position 27,732 of record NZ_JBSFDA010000065.1, read on the forward strand.
ACACAGAGAGCTCCCGTGCGGCGCCCGCGCCCCGGACGGCGGCACCGCGCACTGCGCGAGCCGCGGACGTCACCGGCACCCAAGCCGGACCAGGTGCGGCGCCCGGGAGCCTGACGGGAGAACCGCCCGCATGCTCGAACCGACCGAAGCCGCTTCGGAACCCATCGAGGGTTCCGCACACGACACCCCCAGCGACACCCTGCCGCCGCGCCGTCGGCGCCGCGCAGCGTCCCGCCCCGCGGGACCGCCTGTCGCCGGGGCCGAGGCCGCTGCCGTGGCCGAGACCACGGCGCCGGCCATACCGGCCGTAGAGGCCGCCAAGCCTGCTGAGGCCGCCAAGGCCGCACAGACCGATCAGAACGTCGAGGAAGCCGCCGCCGAGGCGCCCGCTCCTCGTACGCGCCGTCGGGCCACCCGGCGCGCGTCCGCGCCCGCCGGTGCGCCCGCCAAGGCTGCCGAGGCCGTCGACGAACCGGCCGTGACCGCCGTATCCGCCCCGACTGCCGAGGAGAGCGGCGAGCAGGGCGAGAAGAGCGGCGAGGAGAGCGTGGCCGAGGCGCCCGCCGCCGTGGAGGAGGCCGCGCCTGCTCCGCGTGCCCGTCGCCGGGCCACCCGCCGGGTCTCCGCGCCCGCCGCCGAGACCGAGGTCGCGGCTCCGGCCGCCCCGGTGGAGGAGGCGCCCGCGCCCGTCGCCGAGGCTGCCAAGCCTGAGATCGAGCCCGAGACCGTTGTCGCCGAGGACGCCTCGTCGCGTCGTGGGCGTCGCCGAGTCGCCCGTAAGGCCGCTGTCGGGTTCTCCGCGCCCGCGCCCGCCGTCGAGAACGGCGAGGGTGGACGGCGCCCCGCGCGTCCCGCCGTCGCCGTGTTCCAGGCGCCCGTCTTCACCGAGCCGATGTTCCAGACGCCCGAGCGGGCCGCCGCCGCGGCTGCCGCCGAAGCGGCCGAGGACGTCGAGGAGGTCGAGACCGAGGAAGAGACCGTCGAGGCCGCCCCGGTCGTCGAGACCGTCGTCGAGGAGCACACCCCGCGCCGTCGTCGCCGTCGTGGGCGTGCCGACGAGGAGCCCGTGGCTGCCGCCGCGCCCGTCGTGGTCGAGGAGCCGGAGGAGGCGGAGAGCGTCGACGACGCCTACGAGTCCGCCGAGGACAGCACCGACACCGACACGGACGACGACGGCGACGAGGGCCCCGGTTCGCGTCGGCGCCGCCGCCGCGGTGGCCGTCGTAGGCGCCGTGGGGAGTCCACCGACTCCGACAGCGACTCCGGGGACGACGACTACGCGGGCGAGCAGTCCGCGCGGGCCGACGAGGACGCCGCGGACACCGCCGACCAGGTCGACGAGGACGCCGAGGAGGACGAGCGCGACGAGCCGGGCGGTTCCGGTTCCGCCAGCAGCCGTCGCCGGCGCCGTCGTCGGCGTCGTGCCGGTGACTCGTCCGGTGAGAGCGAGATCGGGACCGGCGAGAGCGACCCCGAGCGCACCGTCGTCAAGGTCCGCGAGCCGCGCCCCAAGCGGGACGAGCACCCGAGCGACGAGGTCCAGTCGATCAAGGGCTCGACCCGCCTCGAAGCCAAGAAGCAGCGCCGCCGTGAAGGCCGCGAGCAGGGCCGCCGCCGCGTCCCGATCATCACCGAGGCCGAGTTCCTGGCCCGCCGCGAGGCCGTCGAACGGGTGATGGTCGTACGCCAGTACGGCGACCGCACCCAGATCGGCGTCCTCGAGGACAACGTGCTCGTCGAGCACTACGTCAACAAGGAGCAGGCGACCTCGTACGTCGGCAACGTCTACCTGGGCAAGGTCCAGAACGTGCTGCCGTCCATGGAGGCCGCGTTCATCGACATCGGCAAGGGGCGCAACGCCGTCCTGTACGCCGGTGAGGTCAACTTCGAGGCGCTGGGCATGGCCAACGGGCCGCGGCGCATCGAGAGCGCGCTGAAGTCCGGCCAGTCGGTCCTCGTGCAGGTCACGAAGGACCCGATCGGCCACAAGGGCGCGCGGCTGACCAGCCAGGTCTCGCTCCCCGGCCGCTACCTGGTCTACGTCCCCGAGGGGTCGATGACCGGTATCAGCCGCAAGCTGCCCGACACCGAGCGCGCGCGTCTGAAGACCATCCTCAAGAAGATCGTCCCCGAGGACGCGGGCGTCATCGTGCGTACCGCCGCCGAGGGCGCGAGCGAGGACGAGCTGCGCCGTGACGTCGAGCGGCTCCAGGCGCAGTGGGAGGACATCCAGAAGAAGTCGAAGGGCGGCAACGCGCCGACCCTGCTGTACGGCGAGCCGGACATGACCGTCCGCGTCGTGCGCGACATCTTCAACGAGGACTTCACCAAGGTCATCGTCAGCGGTGACGAGGCCTGGCAGACCATCCACGGGTACGTGGCCCACGTCGCCCCGGACCTGACCGACCGGCTGTCGAAGTGGACCTCCGAGGTCGACGTCTTCGCGACGTACCGCATCGACGAGCAGCTCGCCAAGGCGCTCGACCGCAAGGTGTGGCTGCCCAGCGGCGGCTCGCTGGTGATCGACAAGACCGAGGCGATGATCGTCGTCGACGTCAACACCGGCAAGTTCACCGGCCAGGGCGGCAACCTCGAAGAGACCGTCACCAGGAACAACCTGGAGGCGGCCGAGGAGATCGTGCGCCAGCTGCGGCTGCGCGACCTGGGCGGCATCGTCGTCATCGACTTCATCGACATGGTCCTGGAGTCCAACCGCGATCTGGTGCTGCGGCGCCTGCTCGAGTGCCTGGGCCGCGACCGTACGAAGCACCAGGTGGCCGAGGTCACGTCGCTGGGGCTCGTGCAGATGACCCGTAAGCGGGTCGGGCAGGGCCTCCTGGAGTCGTTCTCCGAGACCTGCGTCCACTGCAACGGCCGCGGTGTCATCGTGCACATGGAGCAGCCCAGCTCCAGCGGAGGCGGCGGCAAGCGCAAGAAGCGCGGCCGTGGCGGCGCCGAGCACGAGCACGCCCACGACACCCACGAGCACGACGTGATCGTGGACACGGACGCCGACGAGGACGTCGAGGAGACGGCGGCCGAGGTCGCCGCCGAGGTCGCGGCGCCGGAGCCCTTCTTCGAGCCCGACGACGAGCTGTACAACAGTGCCGCCGAGGCGGAGGCCGCGGCCGGCCGCGGTGGCCGTTCCAGGCGGCGCGCCGGCCGTCGGGCCTCGGCTCCGGCGGGGGCACCCCGGTCGGAGTCGCGTTCGACGGACGGGCGTCGCGCTGATGCCCGTACGGCCGAGCCCGTGGTCGCCGACGTCGCCGAGGTTTCGGTGGTTGCGGACGCGGCGCCGGTCGCCGTGCCGGAGGTCGTGGCTCACGTCGAGCCCGTCGCCGTCGAGGACCCGGTGGTCGAGGCGCCCGTCGCGGTGCAGGACGACGCGGCTCCCAAGGGGCGTACGCGTCGGCGGGCGACCCGCAAGGTGTCCGCTCCGGCCGGGTCGCCGAAGGCGGCCGACGAGGCTGTGGCGGAGACCGTGGTGACGGTCGTGGCTGAGACCGTCGTCGGGCCGGTGGCGGCTCCTGCTCCTGTCGAGGAGCCCGTGGAGGCTGTCGCGGCGACCGAGAGTGCGGCTCCGGCCCGGCCGCGGCGACGTGCCGTGCGCAAGGCCACCGCGCCCACCTCGTCCGCGGAGGCGGCCGTCGTGGTCGTCCCGGCGGCCACCGAGGCCGCTGCGGCGCCCGCCGACACGGCCGAGGCCGAGGACGCGGTTCCCGCCAAGAAGACCGCGCGCAAGACCGCCGCCAAGAAGGCGACCACGGCCAAGAAGACCGCCGCGAAGAAGACCACGGCGGTCAAGAAGACGGCTGCGAAGAAGACGACGACGGCCGCCAAGAAGGCCACGACCAAGAAGGCGGCGACGTCGAAGAAGACGGCGGCGGCTGAGGAGTCGGTGTCGGCGGGCACGGAGGGCTGATCAGCCTCCGGTTGTCCGGGCAGCAGTAGTCACGTGTGCGGTACGACGGTCCGTCCGGGTTCACCGGGCGGGCCGTCGCCGTTTGGGTGCTTGTGGTTTGGGGGCCCTGAGCGGGGGGAATCGCGCTCAGTTTGACCCGTTCAGGCCGGGCCCGTAATCTTGAGCGTCGGCGTGTCCATAGCTTCATCCACGACGCGTCACATCCCCGTAAACCTGCATCCTCCTGAGCACCGGGCAATTTTGGTGCGGCGGGAGAGGCCGTCCGCTTTTGCCGGGCGGCTGGACTGCGGGGGTGCCGTTCCCGAGCGAGAGAGTGAGATCTGCGTGTACGCCATCGTGCGCAGCGGTGGTCGCCAGCACAAGGTTGCTGTCGGCGACATCGTTGAGGTTGACAAGATTTCCACTGCCAAGGTTGGCGACACGGTCGAGCTCTCGACCCTGCTCGTTGTCGACGGCGACGCTGTGACCAGCGACCCGTGGGTCCTGGCCGGCATCAAGGTCCAGGCCGAGATCGTGGACCACCACAAGGGCGTCAAGATCGACATCCTTCGCTACAAGAACAAGACCGGCTACCGCCGTCGTCAGGGCCACCGCCAGCAGTACACGGCGATCAAGGTCACTGAGATCCCCGCGGCTGCGAAGTAAGGGACTGAGGAGAGATGGCACACAAGAAGGGCGCATCGTCCACCCGGAACGGTCGCGACTCCAATGCTCAGCGGCTCGGCGTGAAGCGCTTCGGCGGTCAGGTCGTCAACGCCGGTGAGATCCTGGTCCGCCAGCGTGGCACCCACTTCCACCCCGGCGCGAGCGTCGGCCGTGGCAAGGACGACACGCTGTTCGCGCTTGCCGCCGGTGCGGTGGAGTTCGGTACGCACCGTGGGCGCAACGTCGTGAACATCGTTCCGGTCGCCTGATCGGTTCTTTCGCGAGGCGGACCTCACTTCCCTCACGGGAAGCGGGTCCGCCTTTCGCGTGTTTTACCTGTGCAGAGATTTCTGCCTGAAGATTTTCGTACGTAACTGGAGGCACATCCCATGACCACCTTCGTGGACCGCGTCGAGCTGCATGTCGCCGCGGGTAGCGGAGGTCACGGCTGTGCCTCCGTCCACCGTGAGAAGTTCAAGCCGCTGGGCGGGCCCGACGGCGGCAACGGCGGACACGGCGGTGACGTGATCCTCACCGTCGACCAGTCCGTGACCACGCTGCTCGACTACCACCACTCCCCGCACCGCAAGGCCACCAGCGGCAAGCCCGGCGAGGGCGGCAACCGGTCCGGCAAGGACGGGCAGGATCTGGTGCTGCCGGTGCCGGACGGGACGGTCGTTCTCGACAAGGACGGGAACGTGCTGGCCGACCTGGTCGGGCACGGGACCTCGTACGTCGCCGCGGAGGGCGGGCGTGGTGGGCTCGGCAACGCCGCGCTCTCCTCGGCCCGGCGCAAGGCGCCCGGGTTCGCACTGCTCGGGGTGCCCGGGGGCTTGCAGGACATCGTCCTGGAGCTGAAGACCGTCGCGGATGTGGCGCTCGTGGGGTATCCGAGTGCCGGTAAGTCTTCGCTGATTTCGGTGCTCAGCGCCGCCAAGCCGAAGATCGCTGATTATCCGTTCACGACCCTTGTGCCCAATCTGGGTGTCGTTACGGCTGGGGCTACGGTTTATACGATTGCTGACGTGCCCGGGCTCATTCCCGGTGCCAGTCAGGGCAAGGGGCTCGGGCTCGAGTTCCTGCGGCATGTGGAGCGGTGCAGTGTGCTCGTGCATGTGCTGGACACGGCGACGCTGGAGTCCGAGCGTGACCCCGTCTCCGACCTCGACATGATCGAGGAGGAGCTGAAGGAGTACGGGGGGCTGTCGGACCGGCCGCGGATCGTCGTCCTGAACAAGGTCGACGTGCCCGACGGGCTGGACCTCGCCGAGATGGTGCGGCCCGAGCTGGAGGCTCGTGGGTACCAGGTGTACGAGGTGTCCGCCGTCGCCCATATCGGGCTGAAGGAGCTGTCGTTCGCGCTCGCCGAGATGGTCGGGCAGGCGCGGGCCGCGAAGCCCCAGGAGGAGGCGACCCGGATCGTCATCCGGCCCAAGGCCGTCGACGACGCGGGCTTCACCGTCGTCCAGGAGGAGGACGGGCTGTTCCGGGTGCGGGGCGAGAAGCCCGAGCGCTGGGTGCGGCAGACCGACTTCAACAACGACGAGGCGGTCGGGTATCTCGCCGACCGGCTCAACCGGCTGGGTGTCGAGGAGAAGTTGATGAAGGCGGGGGCCCGGGCGGGGGATGGGGTTGCCATCGGGCCCGAGGACAACGCGGTTGTCTTCGACTGGGAGCCGACGGTCATGGCTGGTGCGGAGATGCTTGGGCGGCGTGGGGAGGATCATCGGCTTGAGGTGCCTCGGCCTGCTGCGCAGCGGCGGCGGGATCGGCAGGCTGAGCGGGACGATGTTCAGCGGGAGTTCGACGACTTCGAGCCGTTTTAGGGGCGTGGGGGTGCGGGGGCGTTGTTTTTCGCCCCCGCCGCCCCTTACCCGTTCCCATCCCTGGGGGCTGCGCCCCCAGACCCCCCGCTGTCGGCCTGGACGGCCTCGTCCTCAAACGCCGGACGGGCTGAAATACCCCCTGCCGACGGGACTACCCGCGCCGTTTTCTATGATCTCCCCCTGATCATTCCTCAGGGGTCTCCTGTTCGTCCGTGTACTTGTGTTTGTCATGTACTCGCATCCCGTTGTTCAGCGGGTCGGTCGGGCTGTCGTGGGAGCTTCCGTAGGTCCAAGAAGCTGCCCAGGCAAGGGAGTTCGACGATGAGTGGGGTCGTTTCGCCCGGCAGACGCCGGTTTCTGACTGCTGGGGCCGCTGCCGTCGGCGCCGCCGCGTCCGGGCAGTTGCTGCTTGCGGGGACCGCTCGGGCCGCGCAAACCCCGTTGCCCAGCGGGGTGTTCAGTCTTGGGGTTGCCTCCGGGGATCCCCTGTCGGACGGTGTCGTGCTGTGGACCCGGCTCGCTCCTGATCCGCTCAACGGTGGGGGCATGCCCGATCGGGCCGTTGTCGTCGAGTGGCAGATATCCGAGGATTCGCGGTTCCGGCGCAAGGTCAAGCGTGGGTACGCCTGGGCGCGGCCCGAGTACGGGCACAGCGTTCACGCTGATGTACGCGGGCTGAGTCCCGACCGGCACTACTGGTACCGGTTCCGGACCAGTGGGCAGCTCTCGCCGGTCGGGCGTACCCGTACCGCACCCCGGCCGCTCGTCTCCGGCAGCCATCTGCGCCTCGCGCTCGCCTCCTGCCAGAACTGGCAGCACGGCTACTTCACCCCGTACGCCGACATGCTCGCCCAGGATCCCGACCTCGTCGTCTTCGTCGGCGACTACATCTACGAGTCGACGCCCGCGAGCACCGGCGTACGCAGGCACGAGGGCAGCGGTGAGCCGTACAGCCTCGTCCAGTACCGCAACCGGTACGCCCAGTACCGCAGTGATCCGCACCTCAAGGCGATGCACGCCGCCGCGCCCTTCGTCGTCACCTTCGACGACCACGAGATCGACAACGACTTCGCCGGTGAGATCCCGCAGGATCCCGACAAGCAGACGCACGACGCGTTCGTCGCGCGGCTCACCGCCGGCTACCAGGCCTACTACGAGCACATGCCCGTCCGCGCCACCTCCGTGCCCAACGGGCCCCATATCCGTATGCACCGGCGGCTCGACTTCGGGCGGCTCGTGCGGCTCAACGTGCTCGACACCCGGCAGTACCGCAGCGACCAGGCCACCACCGCGGCCGGTGCCCTGGACCCGGCGATGACCATGCTCGGCGCCGCGCAGAAGCAGTGGCTGTTGGATGGGCTGCACGGGTCGCAGGCTCGGTGGAATCTCATCGCCTCGCAGATCATGATGGCCGAGACCGACCTCCAGATCGGCCCCGGCAAGCTCTGGTTCTACGACGCCTGGGACGGCTACCAGGTCGAACGCAACGCGCTGCTCGCCGAGTTCGCGAAGGTCCGTAACCCCGTCGTCCTCACCGGCGACCGGCACCTCACCATGATCAGCGACCTCAAGCGGGACTACGCCGACCCCGGCTCGGCTGTTGTCGGTGCCGAGTTCGTCGGTACGTCCATCTCCAGCAACGGGGACCAGGATCCCGTCGCCTTCCACAAGGAGTGGGACCCGCGCATGGGTGACAATCCGCACTGGAAGGTCATCGACAACCATCGCGGATACCACCTCTTCGACATCCGGCGGGGCGGCATCGACGCCCAGGTGCGGATCGCGGACACCGTGACCAAGCCCACCTCCGCCTCCCGGACCCTCGCCAAACTCCGTGTCGACTCCGGGAAACCGGGGGTACGGCAGGTCTGAACCGGTCTGACCGGCGAAAGGGCCCGCGGTCGACCGTAAGCAGAATCACTGAAAATAATTTCCGGTGAATGGCGGGTTGCGCACGCATATGCGCCGGGCGGCGCTCACCTTGCATTGCGGTTACCGCAGGTGGGACGATTTCAGGGTTCTCTGTTGCCCCGAGGTAGGTCGCCCGTGTCCCAGCACAATGCCAAGCCCCGCACCACCGCCGTCGTCCTCGCGGGCGGCACCGGTCAGCGGGTGGGCCTGTCGATTCCGAAGCAGTTGCTGAAGATCGCCGGGAAGGCGGTCATCGAGCACACCCTGAACACGTTCGAGCAGGCGGATTCGATCGACGACGTCATCGTGCTGATGGCGCCCGGCTATGTGGCGGACATCGAGAAGATCGTCGCCAAGGCCGGTTTCAAGAAGGTCACCCGGATCATCGAGGGCGGCGCCACCCGCAACGACACCACCGAGCGGGCCATCGGCGCGCTGGGGGAGGGGTTGGAGGAGGGCGAGGACCGCAACGTCCTGTTCCACGACGCCGTACGGCCGCTGCTGTCCCAGCGGGTCATCGACGACTGTGTGATCGCCCTGGAGCGGTTCCAGGCCGTCGACGTCGCCATTCCCTCCGCCGACACGATCATCGTCACCCGTACGCACGGTGAGGACGGTGAGTTCATCACCGAGATCCCGGACCGGTCGCGGCTTCGGCGTGGTCAGACGCCCCAGGCGTTCAAGCTGTCGACCATTCGGCGGGCCTACGAGGTCGCGGCCGGCGACCCCAACTTCCAGGCCACGGACGACTGTTCGGTCGTACTCAAGTACCTGCCGGACGTGCCGATCCATGTCGTCGCGGGCGACGAGTACAACATGAAGGTCACCCAGCCCGTCGACGTCTTCATCGCCGACAAGCTCTTCCAGCTCGCCTCCACCGCCACGCCCCAGCAGATGAGTGAAGAGGCTTATCGGGAGCTGCTCACCGGTAAGACGCTCGTCGTCTTCGGTGGGTCCTACGGCATCGGCAAGGACATCGCCGAGCTGGCCGAGGGGTACGGCGCCACGGTGTACGCCCTCGGGCGCTCGACCACCGGGACGCACGTCGAGAACCCGGAGGAGGTCGACGACGCGCTGTCCAAGGCGTACTCCGAGACCGGGCGCATCGACCACGTGGTCAACACGGCCGGCGTACTGCGCATCGGCAAACTCGCCGAGACCGACAACGCGACCATCGAGGAAGCGCTGAAGGTCAACTACCTGGCCCCCGTGCAGATCGCCCGTTCGGCCTACAAGTACCTCGCCGAGACCAAGGGTCAGCTGCTGCTCTACACCTCCAGCAGCTACACGCGCGGCCGTGCCGAGTACAGCCTCTACTCCTCCACCAAGGCCGCGATGGTGAACCTCACCCAGGCCCTGTCGGACGAATGGGCCGGTGACGGGGTCCGCGTCAACTGCATCAACCCGGAGCGCACGGCCACCCCGATGCGTACGAAGGCCTTCGGCGAGGAGCCCGCGGGCTCGCTGCTGTCCTCCGAGGCGGTGGCCCGTACGTCGCTGGACGTGCTGCTGTCCGAGCTGACCGGGCATGTCATCGACGTCCGCCAGCAGGACCCGACGGCCCCGGCCGGCCGGGCCTCCGGCTTCGAACAGGCGCTCGCCAGCGTTCTCGACCGTCAGGACGACGGCCTAGCATGAAGCCCGAGAGACAAGCACGACGGTGAAGACCGAGCGTGAAATTCGACAGCAGGCCCGGACAGGATCCGTAATAAGCCCCAGATAAATTCCCTACAGGCTCCCGGAAAATTCACAGCTTCTTTCCCGGGTGTCCCGGTACTTTCCCAGATACAGGTTCTCCTTGATTTCCACTGCTATTCGCGTCGCCCGGGTGGGCAGCCCGGCCGAGCTGGCCGCGGCGGTCCTCATGATGCTGGGCTTCCCCTGTCTCATGGTGGCCGCGCTCGTCCCGAGCGTGCCCGCCTTCGCCGTCGCCGCCGCAGTGACCTACCTGGCGGACCACTATCTGCACCACCGGGGCAGCTATCTGATCAACCGCCTCGGCAAGGTGCGGGCGGGCGTCTCCATCCGGTTCCTGGTGCGGGAACTGCTGGTGCTGCTGCTCCTGGCACGCGCGGACCTCTCCCGGAGCATGATCTTCTACGCGGCGATCGCCTGCTTCATCGCCTTCTACGGCTTCCAGGCCCCGCACGGCGCTCTGACCACGCTGATCCGCAACCGCCGCCGGATGCCCGTCGCCACCCGCAACGTCGATCTGGCCTCGCGCATCCCCATCCCGAACGCCCCGCCGCGCTTCCTGCTGGAACGCTCCAGCGAGAAGATGCTCCACCTCGACCTGGCCGCGATCACCGGAATCCTGATCACCGTCGAGACCGGTTCGACGGCGTACGGCATGACCGGCGTCGGCATCACACTCGGACTGGCGTTCCTGTACGTGGTCGCCCTCGCGCCCTTCGTCCGGGGCCGCCGGATCCCGCCGGACGCGGAGACCGTGCTGGCCGCGACGGACGCGTGGCTGCGCGAGTACCGGCCGCAGACGCTGCTGTACTTCTCCGGCTCCAAGGACTCGGCGTACCAGGTCAACATGTGGCTGGAGACGATGGAGCAGCTGGAGACCCGGCCGCTGATCGTCCTGCGGGAACGCGTCATACTGCAGAACCTCGCGCCGACGACCGTCCCCGTCATCTGCGTGCCCGGCGGCATCCATCTGATGAACCTGGACCTGCGCACGGTCCGGGTCGCGCTCTACGCGGCGAACGTCGGCAAGAACATCCACCTGCTGCGCGTACCGACCATGAAGCACGTCTTCATCGGGCACGGCGACAGCGACAAGATCGCCAGCGTGAACCCGTTCAGCAAGGCCTACGACGAGGTGTGGGTCGCCGGACGGGCCGGGCGCGACCGGTACGCCATCGCCGACGTGGGTGTCCGGGACGAGGACATCGTCGAGGTGGGGCGGCCCCAACTGGCGCCCATCGAGAGCGGTGTTCGGGGCGGCCCGTCCGGAGGGGTGCCCACGATTCTCTACGCCCCGACCTGGGAGGGCTGGGACGACGATCCCGGCAACACCTCCCTCCTGCTCGCCGGCGAGAACATCGTGCGCGCACTGGTGTCGGCCGAGCCGCCCGTCCGGGTGCTGTACAAGCCGCACCCCTTCACCGGCACCCGCAGCGAGGAGGCCAAGGCCGCGCACGAGCGGATCACTGCCCTGGTCGAGGCCGCCGCGGTCGAACGGGCATCCGACCCGCATTTCCTGGGCGACGCCGACGAGCAGACGCGGGCCAAGGCGGACCTCGCGCGTATGGAGGCGCGGCTCGCCGAACTGGCCGGGCCCGGCGGTGAGAAGGGCGACGAGGCGGAGGCGACGCGGGACGGCGTCGTCGACCTGGAGCGGCACGAGGAGACTGCGAAGCTGCGCACCGAGTGGAACGACGCGTACTGGCGTTCGTTCGGCGCCGGGGAGCACCGGGTCATCACGGGCGCCGAGCCACGCCTTTACGACTGCTTCAACGTGTCCGACGGGATGGTCTCCGACATCTCCAGCGTGGTCTCCGACTTCATCGCGAGCGGTAAGCCGTACGCCGTGACGGACTCGGCGGAGCTGGGCGCGGAGGAGTTCAAACGGCAGAACACCGCCGTACGCGCCGCCGTGATCCTCACCAACAGTGCCGAGGAACTGGGGCAGTTGCTGGACGCCGTACGCGATCCGGCGGCCGATCCGCTGGCCGGGGAGCGCGCCGAGCTGAAGCGGTATCTGCTCGGGCCCGACGAGCCGCCGTCCATCGAGCAGTTCAACACCGCGACGGCCGACCTCGCGGTGAAGGCCGAGACCCGGAACGCGGGCCAGAAGCGGCAGGCGGCGACCGCGCGGACCTGAGAATCCGTGGGGAGGGGCCCTTTCTGAGGATCGTTCCTCGGGACGGGCCCCTCCCGTTTCAGTCCTCGGGGGTGCCGCTGATGCCCTTGCAGGCGTTCGTGCTGTCGGCCGTGCCGGGGACCGCCGCTGCCTTGGTCGCGTCGAAGACGGTGACGTAGGCGTCGTGGTCGGCGTTGCTGTCGACCTTCAGCAGCGCCTCGTCGTTCTTGGTGAGGGCCGGCCCTGAGTAGTTGTGGCTGCCGGTCCACAGGACCTTCTGGCTAAGCCGTGCCTTCGTATTTGCCTCCCTCGGCAGGTGCTTGGAGTGAACGATCCGCGAGATGGTGCTCGCGTTGCCGTCGTCGTCCCAGTTTTGACGCCCTCGCCCACCCGGAGGTAGGCGATTCAAGGTCCGTACCACTGCGCGGTACCACCATGGGTTCCTGTTTCACCGACCTCTGCCAACCGGTGAGGGTCGGTCTTACGTGGCCTCCGCAGGCCTGACTTCCCGCCCGTCCGGCGGTAGGTCGGACAACTCCGTTGTCCGACAACGCGATCCTAGGCATGCCGCTGCGACCCGTTGGCCGATACGGGCAGGGTGCCCTACATCGCCACCCTGAAGGGGGGAGTGCTGGACAAGTGTTCGACGGCTGGATCGCCAGTTCGCTCAGTCTTTCCGGCCAGCTCGGCGAAGTAGTCGCTGTACGCGGTGTAGATCGCCGTGTTGCCCGGCAGGACGTACGCGTCGTTCCAGAAGCGGCTGTAGCTGGACGGCGTCATGTTCGACGAGGTCTGCACGACGACGTTCGAGGCGCCGTCGACCTGCGAGAACAGCCAGAACTTGTTGTGGTTGATGGAGGCACCCAGGGCGGGCTGGCCCAGGCAGGACTTGTTCACCGGGCACAGGCCGACGAACGAGTCCTGGGTGAGGTCCGTGCCGAGGGCGGCGGCCAGGACGGGGTACGAGGGGTCGTCGGCGTTGTCGCTGACGTCGCTCTCGTCCAGCATCAGCTGCACGTCGACGCCCCGGGCGCGGGCGTCCGCGAGAGCCTGGGCGAGGCCCTCGTCCCAGAGGTGGTAGACGGAGGCCTTGATCGACGAACCCGATGCCGACTGGCCGATGTGGTCGAGGAGCAGGGTGCGGATGGCCCGCTGTTCGGCGACGGTTCCGGTCGGGTCGTTGAAGACCGGGCCGGCGGTCACGGCGGCGGACGCGTCGTCGGCGAGACCGAGTTGGAGCCCGGCGGCGAGCGAGAGCGCGGCCAGGATCGCGGCGAGCCGGCCGGATCTGCTGGTGGACGCGCGAGGCGCGAGATTCATGGGTCCCCCTGACAAGAGTGCGGATCGGTTCGGGCGTGCTCGGATTCCTCGAACTGACGCTTGCCGAGGGGATGTTGCCAGAGGGGGCGGTGGGGCCGGGCGTCGGGTGGGCGTGGGATTCGGGTGGTTGTGGGATTCGGATGGGGGTGAGATCCCCCGTCCGCCCACTGGACCGATGAACACCCCCAGGGGGTGTTCGCGTAAATTGCCCGGCAGTACAGCCGGACGACCCGAGGGGACAGACCGCAGGTGGCAGGGGCAAGGCAGGCCGTCGCAGAGGCCCACAGGATTGTCGTCAAGGTGGGTTCCTCGTCGCTGACCACGGCGGCAGGCGGCCTCGACGCCGACCGGGTCGACGCGCTCGTCGACGTCCTCGCCAAGAGCCGCAGCGGCGGCGAGAAGGAGATCGTCCTCGTCTCCTCAGGCGCCATCGCCGCAGGCCTCGCCCCCCTCGGCCTGCGCCGCCGCCCCAAGGACCTGGCCCGCCAGCAGGCCGCCGCCAGCGTCGGCCAGGGCCTTCTCGTCGCCCGTTACGCCGCCTCCTGCGCCCGCCACGGCATCCGCGTCGGCCAGGTGCTCCTCACCTCCGACGACATGAGCCGCCGCGCCCACCACCGCAACGCCTCCCGCACCCTCGACAAGCTCCTCGCGATGGGCGCCCTCCCGGTCGTCAACGAGAACGACACCGTCGCCACGGACGAGATCCGCTTCGGCGACAACGACCGCCTCGCCGCCCTCGTCGCCCACCTCGTGCGCGCCGACCTGCTCGTCCTGCTGTCCGACATCGACGGCGTGTACGACGGCGACCCCAGCAAGCCCGGTACGTCACGGATCGCCGAGGTGCGCGGTCCGGCCGACCTCGCGCAGGTCGACATCGGCAGCGCGGGCAAGGCCGGAGTCGGCACCGGGGGCATGGTCACCAAGGTCGAGGCCGCCCGGATCGCCGCCGCCGCCGGAATCCCGGTGGTCCTCACCAGCGCGATCCACGCCGCCGACGCCCTCGCGGGCCGGGATACGGGCACTTACTTCCACTCGACCGGCAGGCGCTCCGCCGACCGTCTGCTCTGGCTCCAGCACGCCTCCACCCCGCAGGGCTCGCTCACCCTGGACGACGGCGCCGTGCGCGCGGTCGTCCAGGGCCGCAAGTCGCTGCTGCCGGCCGGGATCGCCGGCGTCGAGGGCGAGTTCGTCGCGGGCGACCCGGTCGAACTGCGCGACAGCGCGGGCCACGCCGTCGCACGCGGGCTCGTCAACTTCGACGCCAAGGAGATCCCCCAGCTGATCGGCCGCTCGACCCGCGAACTGGCCCGCGAACTGGGTCCCGCGTACGAGCGCGAGGTCGTCCACCGGGACGACCTCGTCGTCCTGAACCCGTAGGGGCCCCAAAGGGAATCCCCGGTCTCTGTAAAACCTCTCTTTACTCCCGTCCCGCAAAGGCCGAAAACAGGGGGAACGCCCCGCAAATCCGCCCGCCGTGAGGTGGACGTTCCGCAAAAGCGCCCCATGAAGCGTGCGCACCTGCTTCTCTCTGTTTCAGGGAGATTCCGCACGACCATCGGGTAAAGGAGGCCGTCGTGAGACGAGTGCGCCCTGGGGCGGCGGCGTCCCGCGGTGGAACCGCCTCGCGCAAGGTGGGCGAGGAGCGCGCCCTGACCAGCGTCGTGGCCGGCGCCCGCTACGAGGAGGCGTACGAGGAGCCCAAGGACGTGCCCCGGCTGTGGCATGTCACGCTCAGCGTCTCCGGCGCCGAGGCCCCGCTCAAGGAGGTCAGGCGAGGGCTGGAACAGCTCGCCCACGACCATCCCTTTCTGCTGACCAGCCGCTACGCCAACGACCACGCGGAGATCCGCTACTGGGAGGAGGCCCGCGACCTGCACGACGCCGCGGCCGTCGCCCTGCGGCTGTGGGGCGAGCACCGCCAGACCGCGCAGCTGCCGCCCTGGGAGATCGTCGGCCTGGAGGTCATCGACCGCGAGACCTACCACCACCGCATCGCCGAGGGCTACGGCCCGCTGCCGGCGACCCCGGTCGGCGTCCACCCCTTCTGACCTTCCGGCCTTTACAGGGGGACCCCTTTTGCGGGGTCTGAGCGGCTTGTCTCGGGGTTTGGGATAGCCGGTGGACGGTTCCGCCCGGCGCACTACGCTTCCCCCATGACCACGCTTTCGCCGTACGACTCGATGTCCCCGGTCACCCAGGCCGCCTACCGCGCCAAGGCAGCCGCCGCCGACCTCGCCCCCCTCCCGCGGGCCGAGAAGGACGACGCGCTGCTCGCCATCGCGGACGCGCTGGAGGTCCGTACGAGCGAAATCGTCGAGGCCAACGCCAAGGACATCGCCCGCGCGCGCGAGGCCGGCACCAGCGAGACGGTCATCGACCGGCTGACGCTCACCCCGGAGCGGGTGCGCGCCATCGCCTCCGACGTACGGGACGTGGTGGCGCTGCCCGACCCGGTCGGCGAGGTCGTCCGCGGCTCGACCCTCCCCAACGGCATCGACCTGCGCCAGGTCCGCGTCCCGCTGGGCGTCGTGGGCATCATCTACGAGGCCCGCCCGAACGTGACGGTCGACGCCGCCGCCCTCTGCCTGAAGTCCGGCAACGCGGTCCTGCTGCGCGGCTCGTCCTCGGCGTACGAGTCGAACACCGCGCTCGTACGGGTGCTGCGCGACGCCGTCGGCGGCGCCGGGCTGCCCGCCGACGCCGTCCAGCTCGTGCCCGGCGAGGGCCGCGAGTCCGTACGGGAGCTGATGCGCGCGCGTGGCCTGGTCGACGTCCTGATCCCGCGCGGCGGCGCCTCCCTCATCCAGACCGTCGTCACCGAGTCCACGGTCCCCGTGATCGAGACCGGCGTCGGCAACTGCCACGTCTACGTCGACGCCCAGGCCGACCTCGACATGGCCGTCGACATCCTGATCAACTCCAAGGCCCAGCGCCCCAGCGTCTGCAACGCCGCCGAGACCCTCCTGGTCCACCAGGACATCGCCGCCGAGTTCCTGCCGCTCGCCCTGGACGCCCTCGCCGAGGCCGGGGTGACCGTGCACGCCGACCCGCGGGTGCAGGTGTACGCGAAGGACTCCAAGGCGACCGTCGTCGAGGCCACGCTGGAGGACTGGGACACCGAGTACCTGTCCTACGACATCGCCGCCGCCGTGGTCGACTCCCTAGACAAGGCCGTCGAGCACATCCGGCTGTGGACCTCCGGGCACACGGAGGCGATCGTGACGACCTCGCAGCAGGCCGCCCGCCGCTTCACCCAGCTGGTCGACTCGACCACGGTCGCCGTCAACGCCTCCACGCGGTTCACCGACGGCGGTCAGTTCGGTTTCGGCGCCGAGATCGGCATCTCGACCCAGAAACTGCACGCACGCGGCCCGATGGGCCTGCCGGAGCTGACCAGCACCAAGTACATCGTCACGGGCGACGGGCATATCCGCCGCTGAATCCGCTGCTGAGGGGCGTGATCACGGGTCCGTGCGCCGGGCGCCCGGCGCACGACCGGCGCGGGGCCCCGGCGGATCGCAGTGCACGGGGGCGGTCGGCCGCGCATGCTTCATCTTTCCCGGGGGAGGCGACCCCCGGACCCCCGGCAGAAAAAGCAGGTCGGCAGGTGTGACCGGCGCGAACACCCAGAGGCGGGCCTGAGCGAACGCGGCTCCGCGCGCCCGGCCGCGAATGAAACGCATCTCATCCAGTAGCTGAATTTCCCGACCGTCTGCCCAAAATGACACCCCCGGTCTACTCTGGATCCGTGCCGGAGGACGTGGGGGGCACGCCGTTCTTCCCTGACGGCTGGGAGCCCGAAGACGACCGCGACCGCGGGGTGTCGGACGAAGAGTTCGCCTCCGTGGTCTTTGACGAGGCCTTCGTACAGGCGGCCGTGGTGCACGAGCCGACCGCCGTCGAGCGCCTCCTGGCCGCCGCGCAGGCGAGAGCGGAGGCCTCCGAGGCCGAGGCGCGCCGGGCGCACACCAGAGGCCCACGAGGGGACGACGAGCGCTACGAGGACGGCTTCGGCCCGGACGACCCCGCCTATTTCGGCCACGACCCGGATCTCGACGACCTGGACGACGCCGAGATCCTGGAGGGCCGCTACGGCGCTCCGGGCACCCACGGCAAGCAGGTCTCCCGCTGGCACCGTCCCGTCGCCTGGATGCTCGCCCTCGTGATGGGGATCGGCATGGTCGCGCTGGCCTTCACGGCGGTCTACCGGGGCGCGTCGTCCGGCCGCCAGGAGCAGGTGCCGCCGCCCGCCTCCACCGGCCTTGAACAGGGCAGCGCGACGACCCCCTCGGCCTCCGCCGACTACTCCCAGCCGGCCGTCTCGGCGATCCCGCGCACTCCTTGACCCAAACCTGTCCGCGCCCTGTTTCTTCCTGGTGAGAACCTGTCAGAACTTGTCGTGCGGGAGGGCGTTTACCGGGGCTTCCCGCGACCTACTCTGAATGTATGGGCGGACCAGGAGACCCACCTGAGGGGACACCCGAGGCCACCCCTGGTGGCGGCGAGGACGAGTACCGATCCGTCGTCTTCGACGAGTCGTTCGTCCGTGCTGCCCGGCTCCAGGAGTTCTCCGCACAGGAGCGCCTGGACGACCACGCACCCGCCGTACGCCGCCGTCAGCCCCTGCACCGGGGGCTGTCCCGGCAGGCGCTGATCCTCGTCGTGCTGATCGCCGTCGCCTTCGGCACCGCCATCTACATGGGCATACGCAACCCGTACGAGAGCCCGGTCGCCGAGCTGTCTCCCGAGCCGCTGCGGATGACCGTCATCCCGCTGGCCCCGCAGGGTGCCGTGCCCGGCGCGGTCGACCCCGAACAACTGTTCGCGCGCAGTCCGGCGGCCCAGTTCGGCATAGGCGCCGAGGGCATCGCACTGCCCGCCACCAAGAGCACCGCGCACTTCTCGGACAGCCAGGTCGTCAGCGCCCTGACCACCGCCAAGGACTACATAGTCGAGTCCTCGCTCTATCCGGAGGTGCTCACCGGCGGCGAGGTCCGTGCCGTGCGGGTGCTGCTCGATCCCGACCAGCTAGACCAGTTCGACCAGAGCTTCGACAGCCCGGCCGCCGACGGCAGGCATGCGCCCACCGGATGGCTGGTCCGCTTCGACCCCTCCCGCGCCCAGCTCGCCGACGACAAGATCCGCGTCCGGGGCACCCTGCGGGCCGCCGAGGCCGACTCGGCGACCCTGGAGGTCGTCGCCGACCACACCTTCGTGTACGCGTTGCGGCCGACCGGCGCGGACGGCAAGGCGAAGGCGTCTCTGTTCACCGTCCGGCGCGAGCTGCACTTCAGCTTCGACCGTGACGACCTGCGGATGCACCAGGCCCGGCTGGTCGTCTCGTACGTCCAGGCCGGCCCTCTGTCCTGCGCGGAGGACTCCGCGAACCACTTCCGCCCGCTGCTGGCCGGCCAGACCGCCAAGGAAGGTGGCCCCGCCGGTACGGATCCGTTCGCCACGGATGGGGCTACGGCGCTGTGCGGGTCGTTGGCGGCGGGGGCGCAGCCGAAGGTGTGAGGGAGGGTGTGTTGGCGGGTGCGGGCCCGGTGGGGGCTGGTCGCGCAGTTCCCCGCGCCCCTTAGGTTGGGTCAGGCGTCCGGAGGTGTGTCTCGCGGCGTGTTGCCGAAGCCGCGCCGTATCCGGCCGCCGAGGTCGCCCGCTCCGCCCGCGATGTCCGTGACCAGCTTCATCAGGGGGTCCTTGGAGTTCTTGACGTTGGTCGCGTAGCTCGACGCCGATTCGCGGAAGGAGCCGGAGACCGAGGTGTCCTTGTCCTCGGTGCGGCGCGGGTAGTGGCCGTCCATGATCCGCTGGAAGTCGCGGGACTCGGCCCACTTCTTCAGCTCGGCGGCGCGCACGGTGGTGAAGGGGTGGGTGCGGGGGAGGACGTTGAGGATCTTCAGTACGGAGTCGCGCAGGTCGCCGCCCGCCTCGTACTCCTCGGCCTGGGCGAGGAACGCGTCCACGTTCATCTCGTGCAGGTGGTTGCCGCCGGCGATCTTCATCAGGCCGCGCATCGAGGCCTTGAGGTCCTGGCCGACGAGGAGCCCCGCGCGGTCGGCGGACAGCTCCGACTTGCGGAACCACTCGCGCAGGCCGGTCACGATCGCCATGATCGCGATGTTGCCGAGCGGGATCCAGGCGACGCGGAGGGCCAGGTTGGTCAGGAAGAGCAGGATCGTCCGGTAGACGGAGTGCCCGGAAAGGGCGTGTCCGACCTCGTGTCCGACGACGGCCCGCATCTCCTCCTCGTCGAGCAGCTCGACCAGGCCGGTGGTGACGACGATGATCGGCTCGTCCAGGCCGATGCACATCGCGTTGGGCTGGGGGTCCTGGTTGACGTACATCGGCGGGACCTTCTCCAGGTCCAGGATGTCGCAGGCGTCCCGCAGCATGACGTTGAGGTGGGCGAACTGCTGCTCCGAGACCCGCACCGAGTCGGACAGGAACAGCAGCCGCAGACTGCGCTCGGGGAGCAGCCCGCTGAGCGCCTTGAAGACGGTGTCGAACCCGCTGAGCTTGCGCAGGGCGACCAGGGCGGAGCGGTCGGCCGGGTGCTCGTACGCCCGCGAGGAGATCCCCGGAAAGCGGGTGCGCTGCCTGCTGGGCACGTTCTCGTGGCCGTCGCCCGGCCCGTGTCCGTTGCTCTCGTGGCTGTCGTCGGACATGTGTTCCCCCACGCGTCTGATTGCCCTTATGTGCCCCCCGAAGCGGGGCCCAGCCTAGGCGGAGATACCGTGGCGGGGCAGCACACCGTAAGGAGCGATCCGATGGATCCGATGGACCACACCCCCGCAACCGACTGGATCACCGAGGCCGCGAAAGCCGCCGAGAGACAGGGGTCCGGCGATCTGCTCCGGGTCGTGCTCATCGTGATGTTCTTCGGCTGCATCCTGACCGCGTGGTTCCTGCTGCGGGGGTACAAGGAGAAGGACGACTGAGACGGGCCGGAAGTTCCCCCGCCGGGTCCTTGGGCGGAGTCGGCGTGATCCCGGTGGACGGGCACGCTTACGATGAGCCGACGTCTTTATCCCGCCCTCACCGGATAGGTCCTGCCGAAGATGAGCTTCCACAGCACCGCAGCCCAGTTGGTCACCCTTGCCGCCGAGGGCGAGGAGCACGGCGGCAACCACGAGAGCCTCAGCCCCTACCTCACCGGTGGCGGCGCCTTCTTCATCCTGATGCTCCTGCTGTGGATCACCACCCGCTTCAACCGTGACCGCTGAGTCCGGTCCGTTCAGGCAGGGCCGGTAGGGTCTGCACCCATGGGAGAGCAGGACATGCCTACCGGCCGGTCGAACCCGGGCAAGCGTCGCATCGGCGTCATGGGCGGCACATTCGATCCGATCCACCACGGGCACCTCGTGGCGGCCAGCGAGGTCGCCGCGCAGTTCCACCTCGACGAGGTGATGTTCGTACCGACCGGACAGCCGTGGCAGAAGACCGACCGCAGTGTGTCGCCGGCCGAGGACCGCTATCTGATGACGGTCATCGCGACCGCCGAGAACCCCCAGTTCTCGGTCAGCCGCATCGACATCGACCGCGGTGGCCCGACGTACACCACGGACACCCTGCGCGACCTGCGCGCGCTCAACCCCGACACGGACCTGTTCTTCATCACGGGCGCCGACGCGCTCGGCCAGATCCTCACCTGGCGCGACGCCGAGGAACTGTTCTCCCTCGCGCACTTCATCGGAGTCACCCGGCCCGGTCACACCCTGACCGACCCGGGACTCCCGGAGGGCGGTGTCTCGCTGGTCGAGGTGCCCGCTCTGGCCATCTCGTCCACAGACTGCCGTGCAAGGGTCGCCAAGGGCGACCCGGTCTGGTATCTGGTGCCGGACGGTGTGGTGCGCTACATCGACAAGCGCGAGCTGTACCGCGGCGAGTGAGCCGAGAGGGGCACCGGTGAACGACCGATACGACTCGGGGTACGACGGCGACCAGCAGTACGAGCTCGTCGGCTACGACGACTACGGCCGGCCTGTGTACCAGCCGGTGCCGCAGCAGGGGTACCCGCAAGCGTCACAGCCAGGGCAGCAGTCGTACGACCCGTACGCGCAGCAGGCCCCCCAGGCCCCCCCGGCACAGGGGTACGAGGGGTACGGCTACGACCCGTACGCGACCGGGCAGCAGCAGGCCGCGCCCGCGTACGACCCCTACGGCGCCGGGAACCCGGCCACCGGGTACGACCCCTACGGGCAGCCGGCGAGCAGCGGGCAGCAGCCCCGGGTCGCCGAGCAGACCGCGCCCGCCGCCCCGACGGCACGTACCGCGCAGGCCGAGCCGACCGCCTTCGTGCCGCAGCAGGGTGGGCCGCCCGCCGAGGGCGGCGCTCCGAAGGCGGAGGAGCCCGCGGGCGAACGCGACTACAGCACCCAGCAGTTCGCCTTCGTCGAGGATCCCGACGGTGACTCCGAGGACGTCATCGACTGGCTGAACTTCACCGAGAACCGCACCGAGCGACGCGAGGAGGCCAAGCGCCGCGCGCGGGGCCGTGCCGTCGCCCTGGTCGTCGTCCTCGCCCTGGTCGCGGTGGGCGGAGTGGGCTACCTCTGGTACGCGGGGAAGCTGCCCGGCGCGTCCTCCTCGGACACGAAGGCCGGGAGTGCGACCAGCGCCGCGGCCCAGAAGCGGGACGTCGTGGTCGTCCATCTGCACAACACCAAGAAGGGCGGCACCTCCACGGTGCTGCTCGTCGACAACGCCACCACCAAGCAGGGCACCACCGTCCTGCTGCCCAACTCCCTCGCCCTGACCGACGACGACGGCTCCACGACCACCCTCGCCAAGTCCGTCGACGACGACGGCTCCTCAGGGACCCGCGACGCGCTCGACACCGTCCTCGGCACCGACATCGAGGGCACCTGGCGGCTCGACACGCCCTACCTGCAGAACCTCGTCGAGCTGGTCGGCAACATCGACATCGACACCGACGCGGACGTGCCCGACCCGGACAACACCAAGAAGGGCACAGCGCCCCTGGTGAAGAAGGGCGAGGACCAGACCCTCAGCGGCAAGATGGCCGTCGCCTACGCCACCTACCTCGCCTCCGGCGAGACCCAGGACGCCCAGCTGGAGCGGTTCGGGCAGGTCATGCAGGGCGTGCTGCGCAAGCTGTCCTCCGACTCCCAGGCCGCGACGGTCACCGTGCAGACGCTGGCCCAGATCCTCGACCCCTCGCTGACCGACAAGGACCTCGGCAGCTTCCTCGCCCGGCTCGCCGACCTCGCCAAGGGCGGCGACTACAGGACCTCGCTGCTGCCCGTCCAGGGCGACGGCACGCTGAGCGCCCAGGCCAGCGCCTCCGTCGTCAAGACGGTGCTCGGCGGCACCGCCAAGAGCCCCGACAAGGACGCCGCGGTCCGTGTCTCCGTCCAGAACGCCACCGGCGACAAGGACGACACCGAGAAGGCCCGAGTCGTCCTCCTCAACGGCGGCTTCACCTTCCTGGAGGCCGGTACGGCCGACACCGCCCGCGCCACCTCCCTGGTCACCTACTCCGACGCCGCCGACAAGGAGAACGCCACCGAGGCCGCCAAGACGCTGGGCCTGCCCACCAGCGCGGTGAAGAAGGGCACGGTCACCTCGAACGCGGACGTCTCCGTGATCCTCGGCCAGGACTACGAGCCCGCGTCGTGATCCCGTAATGACGTGGGGTGGTGTCGGCGGTCCGTGAGACCCTTGGGTTCCGTAGCAGTACTCGTACGGGTTTCCCCGACCGCCGACCGAAAGCCTTGTAGTGACCGCCACTGACCGTTCCATCGAGCTGATCACCGCCGCCGCGCAGGCGGCAGCCGACAAGCTCGCGCACGACATCATCGCCTACGACGTCAGCGACGTGCTGTCGATCACGGACGCCTTCCTGCTGGCCTCCGCACCCAACGACCGCCAGGTCAAGTCGATCGTCGACGAGATCGAGGAGCGGCTCAGCAAGGAACTCGGCACCAAGCCGGTCCGCCGCGAGGGCGATCGCGAGGCCCGCTGGGTGCTCCTGGACTACGTCGACATCGTCGTCCACGTCCAGCACAGCGAGGAGCGCGTCTTCTACGCCCTGGAGCGCCTCTGGAAGGACTGCCCCGAACTGGAGCTGCCCGCCGACGCCAAGGCCACCCGGGGCAAGGCTGCCGAGCACGCCAAGCTGCAGGCCGAGGAGGACACCGCCGACTTCGGAGGGCTGCGGTGACCGCCCCCGCGTCCACCGGGACCCGCCGCAAGCCGGGCCCCGGCCGCCGTCTCATCCTGTGGCGCCACGGCCAGACGGCGTGGAACGTGGAGCGGCGCTTCCAGGGCACCACGGACGTGCCGCTCACCGAGACCGGCATCGGCCAGGCCCGCCGCGCCGCCCGCCTGCTCGCCTCCCTGAAGCCCGACGCGATAGTCGCCTCGGACCTCCAGCGCGCGGCGAACACCGCGGGCGAACTCGCCGAACTCACCGGCCTCACGGTGACGCACGACGAGGGCCTGCGCGAGACCTACGCGGGCGTCTGGCAGGGTCTGACGCACGAGGAGATCATCTCCCGCCACGGCGACGAGTACGCCGCGTGGAAGCGCGGTGAGCCGGTCCGCCGCGGCGGCGGCGAACTGGAGACCGAGGTCGCCGACCGCGCCGCCCCCGTGGTGCTGCGGCACGCCGACAAACTCCCCGAGCAGGGCACCCTTGTGGTGGTCAGCCACGGCGGCACCATCCGGACGACCATTGGGCGCCTCCTCGGCCTGGAGTCCCACCATTGGGAGAGCCTCGGCGGTCTCTCCAACTGCTGCTGGTCCGTCCTCGGCGAGGGCGCCCGCGGCTGGCGCCTGCTGGAGCACAACGCCGGCACACTGCCCGAGCCGGTGCTCGGCGACGACGACTGAGCGCGCCTCCCGCACCCCGTCAGGGGCCCGGGCCCGGATTTCACTTTCCGGCTGGTCGCAGGCTAAAGTTCTTCTTGTTCGCCCCGCCGGGTCGGGAAGAGCAGCGGGGCTATAGCTCAGTTGGTAGAGCGCCTGCATGGCATGCAGGAGGTCAGGAGTTCAATTCTCCTTAGCTCCACAGTAGATGGCTGGTTGATCAAGGTCCCGCCCCCTCCGGGGGGCGGGATTTTTCGTTCGCCCCGGCTTGAGTCACTTGGGGCCCGGAGGCGTATACCTCTGCGGAGGCTCTTCTTAAGTGCGCGTTCGTGCTGGCCGCGACGGCTGCGGCGGGTGCCGTGTCCGGACTGGTACGAAGGCGTCGCTGACCGTATTGGTCCGGCCGTGGCAGAATCAAACGGCCGGAAGGGGGCGCGGCCCGACGGGAGGGAGTTGCGATGCCTGCGAGCATCCTCAGGGAGGTCGGTCACCTCTCTGAAGCGGCAGTCATACGGGGCAGGAGAACCCGTCTCAGCTGTCCTTCCTGCGGTTCCGGCCACGTCGCCCAGGTGCTCGGTGACAACGGTGGGATTTCCTACGTGTGCACG
Source organism: Streptomyces sp. NPDC002156 (assembly GCF_053593675.1). Classification (NCBI taxonomy): domain Bacteria; kingdom Bacillati; phylum Actinomycetota; class Actinomycetes; order Kitasatosporales; family Streptomycetaceae; genus Streptomyces; species Streptomyces sp. NPDC002156. The sequence continues at coordinate 52,611 of NZ_JBSFDA010000065.1, forward strand.
GCCTGCGGCCACAGCTGGAGCTGATCGATGGGTGCACACAGGAGGAAATGCGACTGGTGCGGCAGTGGTACGCCGATCGTCCGTGACATGGAGCCGGTGAACCACGACTACCAGTACTGGTGCGAGGAATGCGCGCGGGCGCTGATCATAAAGGGCGACCCGATCGAGACCTACCGTGAGCTGGAGGGCGAGCCGATCTACGGCCGGCTCCTGGAGGAGCACTGCACCCTCAAACGGTTCTACTCGTTCGTCACAGCCTGACCCGGCAAACGATTTGGTGCTGCACCGGGGGGACCGGTAATGTTGGCGTCGCCGCCGGGGAGACCCGGCGGAGCGGTGCGAGGGGCTATAGCTCAGTTGGTAGAGCGCCTGCATGGCATGCAGGAGGTCAGGAGTTCAAGCTGCAGCACATCGCGTGCCCGTCTTG
>NZ_JBSFDA010000066.1:0-51976 GCF_053593675.1 Streptomyces sp. NPDC002156
GCGGCCCCGGGGCCACGGCTCCCACCGGCCCGCCGCCCGCCCCGCCCACGGCGGACGGCCACCGGCACACCGTCGGCTTCGACCGCTACTCCCTCCTCGTCGACGGCAGACGGCTCGTCCTGTGGTCGGGCGAGCTGCACCCCTTCCGCCTGCCCAGCCCCGGCCTGTGGCGGGACGTGCTCCAGAAGATGCGCGCGCACGGCTACAACGCCGTCAGCATCTACGTCGCCTGGAACTACCACTCCCCCGCTCCCGGCCGGTACGACTTCACGGGCGTCCGCGACCTGGACCTGTTCCTGCGCCAGGCCGCCGAGACCGGCATGTACGTCATCCTGCGCCCCGGCCCGTACATCAACGCCGAGGTCGACGCGGGCGGCTTCCCCGGCTGGCTGACCGCGACGAAGGGCCGCGCCCGCACCTCCGACCCCACCTATCTCGGGTACGTCGACGAGTGGCTGACGGCGGTCAACAGGATCGTGGCCCGCCACCTCTACACCCAGGGCGACGGCACGGTCCTGCTCTACCAGATCGAGAACGAGTACGGCTCGTACGTCACCCAGCGCGCCGGCATCGACTACATGTCCCACCTGTACGCCAAGGTCCGCGCCGACGGTGTCGACGTCCCCCTCTTCCACAACGACCTGGGCAGGAACGGCTACTGGGCCCCCGGCACCTTCGACACCGGCGGTGAGCGCGGGCGTTGGCTGTACGGCTTCGACGGCTATCCGGACCCGGACCAACTCTCGCCGGACTGGGGGCACTTCGGCATCGGCGGCAAGAAGGGCGGAGCCACGGCCAGTCCCGGGACCCCCGGGTTCATCCCCGAGTTCGGGGGCGGCTGGTTCGATCCGTGGGGCGGGGCCGAGTTCGACGGCGCGGGATACGCGGGCTCCGCACGGACCCGGGACGCGGCCTACGAACGGCGCTTCTACCTCACCAACCTCGCCAACGGCATCACCGTCCACAACGTCTACATGACCTTCGGCGGCACGAGCTGGGGCTGGCTGCCCGCCCCGCAGGTGTACACGTCGTACGACTACGGCGCCGCCTTCGACGAGGGGCGCGGGGCCACCCCGAAGGTCGTGCCGATGCACCAGTTCGGCCATCTGGTGCGGTCCGTACCGGAGTTGGCCAAGCTGGACCGGGCCCGGCAGGTGTCTGCGGGCGACCCGCGGATCAAGGTCTACCACCTGACCAACCCGGACACCCACGCCCACGTCTACGTCCTGCGCAACGACTCCCCGGAGTCCGTCACCTCGACGTTCCCGGTCGCCGGGACCTCCCTGCCGGTCACCGTCCCCGCCTCGGACGCCCGTCTCCTGGCCGCCGGAATCGCGCTGGGGCGCCGGAAGTTGGCGTACTCCAACGCCCAGCCGATGCTGTGGCTGACGGCGGGGCGCCAGGACATCGCCGTACTGACGGGCCGCTCGGGCGAGACGACGGTGACGGCGGTGGAATGCGCGAGCGAGCCGACGGTGACTGTGTTGGCGGGGGCTGCGGAGTTCTCGTACGCGGATGGGGTGGTGCGGGTGACCGCCCGACTCGGCGGGCTGACACGGGTGTTGGTGGAAGGCGGCGGGAGCACGACTCCCCTCCTGCTCCTCCTCGCCGACGATGAGGAGTCCGTACGGCTGTGGCCGCGCGAGACCCCGTCGGGGTCGGTGCTGGTGTACGGGCCCTCGCTGCTGCGGACCGCCGAACTGCGGGACGGTGTCGTGCGGTTGACCGGGGACACGGTCGACATCACCGAGCTGGAGGTGTGGGCGCCACGCGGGATACGTGAAGTCGTCTGGAACCAGGGGACGTTGACGACATCGGCCACCGACTCCGGGAGTCTGTGGGCCGAGGAGCCGTTGGCTGGGGTCCCGGCGGTCGCGCTGCCCGCGCTGGGCGGCTGGCGTCGGCGTACGGAGAACCCCGAGTCCGCGCCCGGGTTCGACGACTCCAAGTGGACGGTCGCCGACCGGACTTCGACGTTCAGTACGACCGCCGTGCCCGACGGGCAGCCCGTGCTGTTCGCCGACGACTACGGCTTCCACTACGGGGACGTCTGGTACCGGGGTTCATTCAGCGACGCCACGGGGGCGGAGTCCGTGTCCCTTTCCTACAGCACGGGCACGCAGGGGCTGCTGATGGCGTGGCTCGACGGTGTGCCGCTGGGGTCGCACCGGATGCCGGTGCCGGACAAGAAGACCGTACGGAAGGGGAGTTGGGCGGCCACGGCGACCTTCGACGTGCCGGAGAAGGCCCGTACGCGCGGTCGGCATGTGCTGTCCGTGCTGGTGCGGAGGATGCAGCACGACATGGACGGGAAGGCGCGGGACACGCACAAGGTCGCGCGCGGGCTGACGGGCGTGAACTTCACCGGTGCCTCTCCCGCCCTGAAGTGGCGGTTGCAGGGCGAGGCCGCTGCCGATCCGGTGCGCGGTCCGCTCAACACCGGTGGGCTGTACGGGGAACGGGAGGGGTGGCATCTGCCGGGGTACGCGGACGAGGGCTGGGACGTGGTCGACCTCCCGCGTGCCGACGGGCGGCGGCAGGGGGTGACCTGGTTCCGGACGGGGTTCCGGCTCGCCGTCGATCCGGGGGTCGACGCGTCGATCGGGCTGGAGCTGACCGACGATCCGGCGCGTGCGTACCGCGTCCAGATCTTCCTGAACGGCTGGAACATGGGCCAGTACATCAACGATGTCGGCCCCCAGCACACCTTCGCCCTCCCGAACGGCATCCTGCGCACCCGGGGCGCCAACACCCTTGCCCTGGCGGTGCTTTCGGACGGTACGACGGTGTCGGGGCCGGGGGACGTACGGCTCACGTTGTTGGGGAGTGCAGCCGGGGGAGTTCCGGTGACGGTGGTTCCCGCCCCCGGCCGCTGAACTGCCGTACGGGCTAGGCCAGTCGGATCACGTTCCACGACAGCGGCTCCAGTACGGCGGTCAGCTTGCCGTCCTGGAGGGTGGTGCCGGTGACCCCGTGCGGGGTGACTCGCTCGGGGTCGTCCAGGGTGTTGCGGGCGTCCGGGTCGGCGTCGGCGATCGCGCTGTGCTCGACGACCGACGTCAACTCCAGGCCGTTCAGGGCGACTTCGAGCGGCAGCGGCTGTGTGCGGTCGCGGTTGACGGCGAAGACGGTGACCGTGCCGTCGGCAGCGCGTACGGCGGTGGCGTGCAGCAGGTCCGTCTCGCCGTACTTCTTCGTCTCGTACGTCGGCGAGGCCACCCGTACGTCGAGGACCTCACCGCGCCCGTACCTGCTGGCCTGCGCGAACGGGAAGAACGTCGTCTGGCGCCAGGCCGGGCCGCCCGGCTCGGTCATGATCGGCGCGATGACGTTGACGAGCTGGGCGAGACAGGCGACGGTGACGCGGTCCGCGTGCCGGAGCAGGGCGATGAGGAGCGAGCCGAAGACGACCGCGTCCATGACGCTGTAGTTGTCCTCCAGGAGGCGGGGGGCCTCCTCCCAGTCCCGCACGCCGGAGTTCTCGATCTCGTGCCACTTCGAGATGTACCAGACGTTCCACTCGTCGAAGGAGAGGTTGATCTTCTTCTTGGACTTGAGCTTCGCGCCCACGTGGTCGGCGGTGGCGACCACGTTCTCGATGAAGGACTCCATGTCGACGGCGGAGGCCAGGAAGGAGTCGACGTCGCCTTCCTCGGGCTGGTAGTAGGCGTGCAGGGAGATGTAGTCGACGAGGTCGTACGTCTCCGCCAGGACCGTCGCCTCCCACTCGGCGAACGTCGGCATGGACTGGCTGGAGGAGCCGCAGGCGACGAGTTCGACGCCCGGGTCGATCTGCCGCATCGCGCGGGCCGTCTCGGCGGCGACACGGCCGTACTCCGTCGCCGTCTTGTGGCCGGTCTGCCAGGGGCCGTCCATCTCGTTGCCCAGGCACCAGACCTTGATGCCGAAGGGGTCCTTGTCTCCGTGGGCGATCCGCCGCTCCGCCAGCGCCGTGCCGGCGGGGTGGTTGGCGTACTCCTGGAGTTCGATGGCCTCGGCGACGCCACGGGTGCCGAGGTTGAGGGCCATCATCGGCTCGGCCTGGGGGCCGATCTTCTTCAGGAAGTCGATGTACTCGGAGAGGCCGAAGCGGTTCGTCTCGGTGGAGCGCCAGGCGAGGTCGAGGCGGCGGGGGCGGTCCTCGACCGGGCCGACCGAGTCCTCCCACTTGTAGCCGGAGACGAAGTTGCCGCCGGGGTAGCGGATCGCGGTGACGCCCAGTTCGCGGACCAGGTCCAGGACGTCGGTGCGCAGGCCCGCCTCGTCGGCGGCGGGGTGGTCCGGTTCGTGGATGCCGGTGTAGACGCAGCGGCCGAGGTGTTCGACGAAGGAACCGAAGAGCCGGGGGTCGACCTCGCCGACCTTGAAAGCGGGGTCGAGGGTGAAGCGGGCCGTGCGGGACATGGGTTCCTCTCGGATGTTCGACGTGCGGCGTTCGGTATATCGGCATCCGCTCGCAACTTCGAACAAAACCGTAATTTTCGAAGTGTCCGCACGTCAATGGCGTCTGCTCCCAACGATCGTTCCGCCGACTCCAACGATCGTTGGATTTTCCTGGTGCGGAGGGGTCCGGGCACGTAGGGTCGGCCCGTGAGTGAGAACCTCTCGAACACCCTCGCGCGTCTTGAAGAGCGCATCGCCGAGGCCCGTCTCGATCGCGCCGACGTGCTGGACGTACGAGGTCTGTCGGCCCGTACGGCTCTCACCGAGGGCGAGATCCAGGCGCTGCTGGCCGGGGGCGCGCAGTCGTCGGCCGACGACATCGAGGGCCGGATCCGGCGCCGGGTGCGCACGCTCCACGAGACGCGGCTCGCGGCGAGCGGCCGCAAGCGCGCCGAGGTCTGCAAGGAGGTCGCGGACGCGCTGTCGATCAGCCCCGAGTGGGCCCGTCAGCTGCTCCTCGGCAAGAAGATGCCGAACGTTCCGGATCTCACCGCGCTCGCCGCGTACTTCGGCGTCGAGCAGGGCACCGGCTTCTTCACCGACCCCGCCCCCATCGTCCTGAACCGTGAACTCCACCGGCTGCTGGAGGAACTCGGCGGCGATGAGGAGGGCCCGCTGGTCCGGTTCGCGACGCGGCACGGCGTCGTCACGCTGGCCCTGCGCGGCCGGCAGCTGACCCCGCGCAAGCAGGAGGCGCTCGCGGTGATGCTCGAAGGGCTGCTGAGCGGCGGCGAGGAGACGGGCGAGGAGACGGAGCGATGACGTCGAGGCGGGGGACGAGGGCGGCGACGAGGGGTGTGCTGGCGGCTCTGCTGCCCGCCCGGGCCGCGCACCGGTTCCGGACCCGGGGCGCGATGCGCGACCTGACCGGCGCGCTCACCGCAGCACTGCGAAAGCGGGAGCAGGACAACGGCCCTTCCGGCGTGGGGGAGTTGTGCCGGGTGCTGTGCGAGGAGATGAGCGAGCGGCGCGGGCGGCGCGTCGAGCTGCGTTTCGAGCGCTTCCCCGACGAGATCGAAGTCACCGGTCTGTGGGTGGAGTTCCACGACTTCGACCTGGTGATCGTCGAGGAGCGCGCCGAGGCCGTGCAGCAACTTGTCATCCTGGGCCATGAGTTGTGGCATCTGCACGCCGGGCACTGTCACCACCACAGCGTCGGCGCGACCGCCGCCCGGGTTCTCGCCGACGAGCAGTGGGGGCAGGACCGGGCGCTCGCCGTCGCCGCCCGCAACGGCTCCCGCGAGACCGAGGAGGCCGACGCCGAGGAGTTCGGCCATCGCCTGGCCACCGTCTTCCGGCCGTGGGTGGAGGGCCTGGAGGTCGGCGGCCGTACGGCGAGTTCGGGCAGCAGCGCTGTGCAGGCCTCCCTCGGGTATCGCGGCCGGGGAAGCGGAAACGCGCGGCGATGAACCCCTCCGGCTTCCTGGGCGAGCCGTACCCCGTCCTCGTGTTCGGGACACCGATCGCGGTGCTGACCGCCGCCCTGGTGTTCAAGCTGCCCAGCATCGTCAGGCTGTGGCGCGACCCGCTGCGGCGCGCGGTCGGCGGGCTGCTGCTGCTCGCCTGCGGCATCTTCGTCTTCGCGGCGCCGCCGGTCATCGCCTGGACCAACCGGGTCACCGGCGTGCCCAACTTCGCGGCGCCCCTCGTCTACAGCTTCCTCGTCGCGTTCTGCGGCGCGAGTCTGCTGCTGATGATCGCGTGGCGCGGCGGCCACGCCGGACAGTCGGAGAGATCGGCCAGGGCGCGGTGCGCGATGCGATGGGCCACCGTCGGCCACGCGGGCGTCATCGTCGCGCTGTGGGCGCTGTTCGGGCTCGCGGACGCGTCCGTGGAGCGCCGGCGGGACCTGGACACGTACTACGCCCGTACGCCCTACATGCGCGAGCTGATCGTGATCTACCTGCTCGCGCACACCGCGTCCTGTGTCCTGACGTACCGGCTGATCCGCAACTGGGTCCACACCGCCGGACTCGACGTGTGGCTGCGCCGGGGCCTCAAGTCACTGGCCGTCGGCTATGCCGCCAACCTGGTGTTCGACGCGGCGAAGGGCACGGCCGTCGTCGCCCGCTGGACGGGCCACGACCTGGACCCGCTCTCCACCGAACTGGCCCCGCTCGCCGCCGGCGCCGCCGCCGTCCTGATCGCGACGGGGTTCGTGCTGCCGCACGCCGGCCAGTACCTGCGCGACCGCCGGCAGATCCGGCGCGGCTATCGTCGGCTCGGCCCGCTGTACGACCTGGTGCGCGCCGCCACCGGCAAGGGCGTCCCCTTCTCCCTGCGGGCCACGCCGGAGCTGCGGCTGACGCGCAGGGAGACGTTCATCCGCGACGCGCTGCTCCAGCTCTCCCGGCACTTCGACGAGGAGTTGCGGCGACGGGCGTACGAGGCCGCGCTGGACCTGGGGTGCGGGGCGGGGCGGGCGGGGGCGCTGGCGGCGGCGGTGACGATCCAGGAGGCGATCGAGGCGCGGGCCGCGTTCCGGCTCTCCTCTCCCCAATCGCTTCAGTCCCCTCATTGTCCCCAAGTCCCGGACCGGGCCACGGACTTGCTCACGGAGCTGCTCCAGGGCATCGAAGCCGTGTCCCAGGTCCTGAGTCACCCCGATGAGATCGAGGCGGTGCGCGCCCTTGCGACCGCCCCAGCAGAGAGCCTGCACGTATATGAGTGATCAACCGTCCCCTGTCAGATCCGCCGTCGTGCTCGGCGGATCCCTCGCCGGGCTGCTCGCGGCCCGTGCCCTGGTCGAGTTCGCCGACCGTGTGACCGTCGTCGAGCGTGACGTCCTGCCGGACGGCCCCGAGCCGCGCAGAAACCTGCCGCAGGCCCGGCACGTGCACATGCTGTGGTCCGGCGGTTCCCGGGCGGTCGAGGAACTGGTGCCGGGCGTGGGCGAGTTGCTGCTCGACGCCGGCGCGCACCGGCTGGCGGTCACGACGGACATGGTCGCGCTGGCGCCGCAGGGCTGGTTCCGGCGGTGGGCCGAGTCGCACCACGCGTTCCTGTGCGGCCGGGATCTGCTGGACGCGACGGTCCGCGCCCAGGTCCTGGACGACGACCGGATCAAACTCGTCGAGCACGCCGAGGTGTTGGGCCTGGAGGGCACCGACGAGGCCGTCACCGGGGTGCGGTTGCGCGGCGCCGACGGCAGCAGGCGCACCCTGCACGCGGACCTGGTCGTGGACGCCACCGGCCGCGCCTCGCGCGCCCCGCACTGGCTGCGCGAACTGGGCCTGCCCGAACCGGCCCGCCGTGTGGTCGACTCCGGGCTCGTGTACGCGAGCCGGATGTACCGGGCGCCCGAAGCGGCGTGGCAGGGCTTCCCGGTGGTCAACGTCCAGGCGGACCCGAGGGGGGACGGTCCGGGTCGGGCGGGTGTCCTCATGCCCATCGAGGACGGCTGCTGGCTGGTCTCCCTGTCCGGCACCCGGGGCGGTGAACCCCCGTCCGACGGCGCGGAGTTCACCCGCTTCGCCCGCGAGGAACTCCGCCATCCGGTGATCGCCGACCTGCTCGCGGGCGCGGAACCCCTGACGGCGGTCTCCGTCACCCGTACGACGTCGAACCGCCGCCACTACTACGAGCGCATGGCCGCCTGGCCGGACAACTTCACGGTGATCGGCGACGCGTTGGCCGCGTACAACCCGATCTACGGCCACGGGATGTCGGTCGCGGCCCAAAGTGCCGTGGCGCTACGGGATGTGATTCGCCGTCAGGGCTGGGGCACGCCGGGCCTGTCCAGCCGTATCCAGAAGGCGGTGGCCGAACCGGTCGCGGCGGCCTGGGACCTGGCGACCAGCCAGGACGTCTTCTACACCGGTGCCACGGAGAAGGGCCCCACCCTCCGGGACCGGCTGCTGGCGGCGTACGTGGGTCGCCTGATGCGCACGGCCACCGGCAACGGCCGTATCGCACGCCGGGTCACGGACGTGACGTCCCTGGAACGCGGCGCGGAGGTACTCCTGACGCCAAGTGTCGTACTGGCAGCGGCGATCGGCCCGCTCAAGCCACCGCTGGGCGGGCCGCCGTTGCGACCGGAGGAGTGGAAAGCAGCCGAGTGACCTCGGCTGCTCGGTGTTCTTAGGGCTCAGCCCGCGAACGCGGGCTGAGCCACCCCCTTGCCCGCCCCCGGTACGACCAGGAGCGAGCCCGACAGCGGGTGAGGTGCCGACAGGCCCACTCGGGCCGTCGTGATGTACAGGTCCGTGAGATTCGCGCCGCCGAAGGCGCAGGCCGTCGGGCGGACCGTGGGGAGGGTGATCGTGCGGTCGAGGGTGCCGGACGGGGTGTAGCGGCGGACCGCTCCGCCGTCCCACAGGGCGACCCAGACACAGCCGTCCGCGTCGACCGTCAGACCGTCGGGCCAGCCCGCGCCCTCCTCGATCAGCGCCAACTGGCGGCGGCCCGTGACACTTCGGCCGTCGGACGACACGTCGAAGACGTCCACGCGCCGGGTCGGTGAGTCGATGTAGTACATCAGGCGGCCGTCCGGGCTCCAGCCCGTGCCGTTGCTCACCGCCACGTCGTCCAGGACGGTCGTGACCTCACCGTCGCCCGTCAGCCGGGACAGCGTACCGCCGCCCGGCGCCTCGTCGTAGCGCATCGTGCCCGCCCACAGGGAGCCGTCGGGCGCCACCGCCGCGTCGTTCGCACGGCGGCCGGGGGTGGGGTCGTGGTGCAGCCAGCGGAAGCCGCCCGGGGGTGGGGCGAGGGCCGGAACGGCGTCGGTGGCCGGGGCGGGGGCGACTTCGGTGTCCTCCCCCTCGTACAGGGCCACTCCGTCGCGCAGGTTCAGGACCAGGCCGCCGCCCGCGCGGGGCTTGGCCGCGCCCACGTGCTGTTCCGTCGCCATGACCGTACGGCGGCCCGTCGACGGGTCGTACGTGTTGACGCGGGAGCCGAGGATGTCGATCCAGATCAGCCGGGACCTCGCCGCGTCCCAGGTGGGGCCCTCGCCGAGGGTCGCGTGCGCCTGGACGGCCACTTCGAGGGCGGGCTCGTACGTCGTCATGCCACGCTCCGGTGACCGAGGCGCTCGGAGAGTTCGGCGGCGCCCTTCGCGGCGAGCTGCTCCAGCTCCGAACGGTGGTCGTCGCTCCAGCGGATCATCGGCACGGAGATCGACAGCGCGGCGACCACCCGGCCTGTACGGTCGTGGACCGGCGCGGCGACGCAGCTCACGTCCGGGTTCGACTCGCGGTTCTCCACGGCGACGCCCCGGCGGCGGATCTCCGCGAGGGCCTCGCGCAGGGCCGCCGGGTCGGTGATGCTGTTCGGCGTCATCGCGGCCAGCGGGACGTTGTCGGGGACGCGTGCGCTCAGCTCGTGATCGGGGAGCGAGGCCAGCAGCATCTTGCCGACGGACGTGCAGTGGGCGGGCAGACGGCGGCCGGCCGCCGACACCATCCGGACCGCGTGGGTGGAGTCCACCTTGGCGATGTAGATGACGTCCGTGCCTTCGAGGATCGCGACATGCACCGTCTCGTCACAGGTCTCGGCGACGGAACGGGCCACCTGCTGACCCTCCGCCGCCAGGTCCAGCTGCTCCGCGTAACGGCTGCCGAGCTGATACGGGCGGACGCCCAGGCGGTAGCGACCCGGCTGGCCGGGGACCTGCACAATGTACGAACGGGCGGCGAGCGTCGTCACCAGTTCGTGCACGGTGGTGCGCGGCAGCTGGAGCCGGCGCACGATGTCCGGGGCGGAGAGCGTCCCGTCTCCGTCCAGGAAGAGCTCAAGAATGTCGAGAGCCCGGGTCACGGCAGGTACGAGGCGTCCCATGACGGCCCCCTCTTTTATTGCTTTTCGGTGGCGACAGTAATGACGGCGTTCGAGATTTCAACAGACGATCGGCATGACGAACAGAGCACAGGCTAACCACAAGGGCTCGGGCGGGCAATGGGCGCGCAACGTGGGGGACGATGGTTCGTATGCTGCTCGATTTCCAGCTGGTGCTGCTGCGCCGCATGGCCGACCACAACCCGGACCTGGTGGAGGACGCCCGCCATGAGCTGGGCGTCTCGCTCGCGGACATGCGGGAGGCCAACAAGCGCTGGCAGGCGATGGTGCGCTCCCCGCGCTCCCGGGCCGCCGCCTCCCGCTACCGCTCGGTCCTCGGCACCCCCGAGTCGGTGACGGCCCGCAAGATCGGCGACCTGGAGTGCGAGGCCTGGCTGTGGCCGGTCCCCCTCTGGCCCGACCTGCGCTTCGAGGTGCTCGTCGCCCCCAACGGCACGGCCTGGAACGAGTGGCTGGTACGAGCCCCGGGCGCCCCCGCCCCCGACCTCCGCACCCTGGACGACCTGCACCCCTGGTCCTGCACGGTCGACGAGGCAGCCCGCGCCTTCGCCCCCGCCCGCCCCCTGGAGGGAACGGCCCCGACCCGCTGGGGCCTGTCGTTCACGGCACCGGACGGGACGGGGGCACGAAGGGAGTGCGTGGCGGAGTTCACGTGGGGGCTGCTGCAGCGGACGGCGCTGAAGGACTGAGGGGGGCCGCGCCCCCGAAGGGGCGCGGGGAACTGCGCGACCAGCCACAACGAACCCGCAGCCGACACACGAGATCCCCTCCCACCCCCTTAGTCGACAGCAGCCCGCAGAACAGCCTCCACAACCCCCACCACAGACCCCGGATGCAGATCGAGAAACAGATTCGGCTCGATCAACTCCAGCTCCATGACCAGGGGTTCGCCGTCGTCACCGAGTACCAGATCCACCCGGGCGTACAGGAGAGACGAGTTGTCCGGCACGACGGCCAACGCCCGCTCCGCCAAGGCAACTTCCGCCGGGGCCAGGCCCCAGACCTCAAGGTCGGGATGCGCGACCTTGTCGTCGTCGTACGCCGCGCCGGGCGCGAGCACAGCCCCCTTCCGACTGGCGTGCAGCAGCCGCCCGCCGAAGAACTGGAGCGCACGTTCCCCGGTGACGTCGATGCTCCCGACGTACGGCTGCACCATCGCCGTGAACCCCTCGGCATGCATCCGCGCGAGATGCCGTACGGCCGTCTCCCGGCCCTCGGGCGTGTAGCGGGCGGCGTACCGGGCGCCGGCGCCGGAGGTGGGCTTGACGACGTACTCGCGGTCGTCGGGGAGGTCGGGGGCGTCGCCGGGGGCCAGGTAGGTGGTGGGGACCGTGGGGACACCGGCCGCGGCCAGCTCGCCGAGGTACCGCTTGTCCATGTTCCAGCGCAGGACACCGACCGGATTCGCGACCCGCGTGAGCTTCCCGCACCGCTCCAGCCAGCCCGCGAACTCCTCCGCACGCCAGGTGTAGTCCCAGGTGGAGCGGACCAGCGCGAGGTCGAAGGACGCCCAGTCGATGTCGGGGTCGTCCCAGTACACGGCGGCCGTGTCGGCGCCGGCCGCGGTCAACTCCCGTACGAGAACCGGGAGATCGCGGTCCTTGCTGGTCCCCGGACGGGGGTCGTAGGTGACGATCGCGATGCGAACCACGGGGACTCCCTCTGTAAGGCGTGTACTGCCGTACACCACTGATACCGAGTGAAGGTTAACTGCTGCTTGACCTTCACCTTCGGGGAAGCCGCAGCATCGGTGGCGGAACGAGGAGCTTGGCGGACAAGCGGGAGAACGGGAAACGGGGCACACCATGCCGAATCCGGAGATGCTGACGATCGGGGCGTTCGCCAGAGCGTGCCGGCTGTCGCCGAAGGCACTGCGGCTGTACGACGAACTGGACCTGCTCCGTCCGGCCCGTGTCGACCCCGACACCGGATACCGCTACTACGCGGCCGAGCAGCTGGAGCAGGCCCGGCTGGTGGCCTGGCTGCGCCGGCTGGGGATGCCGTTGGCCCGGATCCGGCAGGTCGGGGCCATGGAGCCGCCTGCCGCCGCCCAGGAGATCCGGGCCTTCTGGGCCCGGGTCGAGGCGGAGACCGCGGCCCGGCGGGATCTCGCCACGTTCCTCGTCGACCACCTCTCGACACCACCGAGGAAGGGCACCCATCCCATGACAGGCACCGACCTGCTCGAACTCCGTTACGCCGCCCGCACCGACATCGGTCTGGTCCGCGCCGCCAACCAGGACACCGCGTACGCCGGTTCACGCGTACTGGCCGTCGCCGACGGCTTCGGCCCCGGGGGCGCACCGGCCAGTACGGCCGCCGTCGACGCCCTGAAGTTCCTGGACGCCGAACCGCTGACCGCGGGCAGTGTCCTGAACCTCCTGGAGGACGCGGTCCAGGGCGCCGCCCAGGCGGTCCGGGACATCGCCGGGACCGAGCACGGGAAAACGGGGGACGAGGTGACCGACGACATCGGCACGACCCTCACCGCGATGGTGTGGACGGGCTCGCGCCTGGCCCTCGTACACATCGGAGACAGCCGCGCGTACCTCCTGCGCGACGGTGAACTCTTCCTGATCACCCACGACCACACACTCGTCCAGTCGATGATCGACGAGGGCCGACTGACCCCCGAGGAGGCCGCGACCCACCCCCAACGCACCCTGCTCCGCAAGGCGTTGACGAAGTCCCCGTCACCCTCCCCCGACCTACGCCTGCACGACGCCCAGGCAGACGACCGCTACCTCCTCTGCTCCGACGGCCTGACCAGGTCCGTACCGGAATCCACCATCCAGCACCTCCTGACCACGATCCCCGACCCGGACGCGACCACAGCCGCACTCATCGAGGCGGCGAACGCCAACGGGGGCCCGGACAACGTGAGTTGTGTGGTGGCGGACGTGATACGGACGCAGTGACCGGCGCCGCAACGGGGTAGGGCGGGGCGCTCTGCGTCGCAGCGGGCAGAAGGCAGAAGGCAGAAGGCAGAAGGCAGAGAACTCTTCCTCAAGACTCGCCGACGAGGACGGCTGACTCTTCTGGCCGCACGAGACGTTGACGCTCCGTCACCTATGTCACGGACGCTCGGAGGGTTGTGGATCGGTGTCCGCCACGAGTTGGGCCAGCCCGCGCAGGTCCTGGAAGTAGTGGACGCCGTCTGCCTCGTCGAGCAGCGGCAGGACCTGGTCCAGGTCCGCGATGCAGTCACGCAGGATCCGGTGGCGATCCGTGTCGAGAGCGCCGCCGTTGTTCAGCCACGTGGAGACGCACCCGGCGACGTAGGCGTCGAGCAACACCATGTCGACGCCTGCGCGTTCGGCACCGCGGAGGCCGGCGGGGAAAGCCGCGCGCAGGTGATCCCGCCACCGGCGGGCCACAACCGCCTCGTACTCCGTAGGGCTGTTCACCTGGCTCATCCTCGCGCAGTGCTTGCTCTCGGCGACTCCAACGGGTTCAGTCCGCCTGCGAACCGTCGTCCTCCGGATCCCAGTCCAGCAGCCGTACCTTCGCCACCGTCCGCACATGCCGTCGCATCGCGGCGGCGGCCTGCCTCGGTCGGCCGGCCTCGATCGCCTCGAAGATGGCCCTGTGCTGGGCCAAGGAGCGGACGGGACGGCCCGGTTGGCGCAGGGACTCGTGGCGACTCTCGGTGATCTGGTCGGCGATCGACCGCATGAACTCGGCAAGAATGCCACTGTGGGCCGCCGCCGTGACCGCGGCATGGAAGAGACGGTCCCCCTCCACCCCGTCCGCGCCCTCGTCGATCTCCTCCCCCATGACTCCGAGCGCGGCACGCAGTTCGGCGATGTCCTCCGCCGTGCGGCGCTCGGCGGCCAGTTCGGCGAGCTTGGTCTCCAGAGCCTCGCGGGCGTCGAGTACGTCGGGCAGCCGGCGCCGGCGCTCGACGAGCTGCTCCACGGGCTCGACCTCAAGGCTGTCGCGCACGAGGTACGTACCTCCGCCGTGCCGGGCCTCGACCAGGCCCTGAACCTCCAGCACGACGATGGCCTGCTTCACGGAGGCACGGCTGACGCCCAGACGGGCGGCCAGATCACGCTCGGGCGGCAGCCGGTCACCGGCTCTCAGACCGCCCTCGACGACGTAGTTGCGCAGCCGGTCGAGCACCTGCTCGTACAGGCGTGTTCTGGCTTCCACCGGGCGCAATGCGTCGGCCATGCCCATCCCCCCTCATCTCGGCCGCAGCGTAACACTGGGTAGCCGCCGGTTCAGGGGGGCTGTGGATGAGTGGTCGACTGGCTGAGTGGCTGAGTGGCTGAGCCAATTTGCGTCGCGTCTCTTGACGCTTGCCGAGACCAACACCCAATGTGGTTCAGCCACTTAGCCAATATTGGCAGGACCAGTCAGCCGCTCAGCCAGTCCGCCGCTCGGCCACTCAGCCAGTCCGCCACACCCTCTCTCCCCACTCGTCGACAAGGGACCCAAGGACGGGAGCCCGTATGTCCGCCGAACTGATTTCGATCCTCGTGCTTGTCGTGGTGTTCGTGATCGCCACGACCCGTTCCATCAACATGGGCGCGCTCGCGTTCGCCGCCGCCTTCGGGGTGGGCGAACTCGTGGCCGACCTCGACACCGACACGATCTTCGCGGGGTTCCCCGGTTCCCTCTTCGTCGTGCTGGTCGGGGTGACCTATCTGTTCGCGATCGCCCGGGCCAACGGCACCACCGACTGGCTGGTGCACGCCTCGGTCCGGCTGGTGCGCGGGCGGGTCGTGCTCATTCCGTGGGTGATGTTCGTGCTGACGGGGGCGCTGACCGCGATCGGCGCGGTCAGTCCGGCGGCCGTCGCCATCGTGGCGCCGATCGCGCTCAGTTTCGCCGCGCGCTACGGCATCAGCCCCTTGCTGATGGGCGCGATGGTGGTGCACGGCGCCCAGGGCGGCGGCTTCTCGCCGATCAGTATCTACGGGTCGATCGTCAACGGCATCGTCGAGAAGGAGAAGCTCCCCGGCAACGAGATCGCCCTCTTCCTCGCCTCCCTCTTCGTCAACCTCGCGATCGCGGCAGTGGTGTTCGTGCTGTTCGGCGGGCTGAAGCTGAGCCGTGGAGGCGTCAGAGAGCACGGGGAGGACGGGGAGGACCGGGAGGACAGCGGCGGGGACGGCGATGAAGGCGGTGGCGTCTCCGGCCGTCGTCCGGAAAGCGGGGTCTCCGTACAGACGGAGGGCGGGGTGTCCGTCCGTACGGAAGAGGCCCTCCAGCTCACCCCCGCCCGTATCGCCACCCTCGTCTCCCTCGTCCTTCTCGTCGTCGCCGTGCTCGCCTTCGATCTCGACGCCGGGCTCACCTCCATCACGCTCGCCGTCCTGCTCGCCGCCTGCTGGCCCGAGGACAGTCGCAAGGCCGTCGGTCAGATCGCCTGGACGACCGTGCTGGTGATCTGCGGTGTCCTCACCTACGTCGGCGTGCTGGACGAGATGGGCACCATCACCTGGGCCGGCGAGGGCGTCGGCGACATCGGCGTACCGCTGCTGGCCGCCGTACTCCTCTGCTACATCGGCGCGGTGATCTCGGCGTTCGCGTCGTCCGTCGGCATCATGGGGGCGCTGATTCCGCTCGCGGTGCCGTTCCTGGCGCAGGGGGAGATCGGGGCGGTCGGGATGGTGGCGGCGCTCGCGGTGTCGGCGACGGTGGTGGACGTCAGTCCGTTCTCGACGAACGGGGCACTGGTGCTGGCCTCGGCGGCGGATGTCGACCGCGAGCGTTTCTTCCGGCAGCTGATGATGTACGGAGGGATCGTGGTGGCCGTGGTCCCCGCGGTGGTGTGGCTGGTGCTGGTGGTGCCGGGCTGGGGGTGACAGTCGGCACGGCACCTGTTCGACTGTTCGGGGTTCGACTGGTGTGATGATCGACGATCGAAGGAGTACGACGCGTGTCCTCTCTCTTTCCCGGGCTGACCGACGACCCGACCGGTACGCCGACCGGCGCTCCGGGCGGGCGGCCCGCCCTGCGTTTCGGCGAGCGCTCGCTGACGTACGCCGAACTCGCCGCCTCGGCCAGAGCACTCGCCGACCGGATCACCGGGGCGGGCGCCGGCCGGGTCGCCGTCTGGGCCACGCCGACGCTGGAGACGGCCGTCGGTGTCGTGGCCGCGCTGCTGGCCGGGGTCCCGGCGGTGCCGCTCAACCCGAAGTCGGGCGAGAGCGAGTTGGGGCACATCCTCAAGGACAGCTCGCCCGCGCTCGTACTCACCGCACCAGGTGACGAACTCCCCGCCGCTTTCGGCTCGTTGGAACGCGTCGACATCGACGTACGCCCATCAGCGGCACCCGGGACGAAGGAGCCCGCCTCCGACCTCTCCCCCGACACCCCCGCCCTGATCGTCTACACCTCCGGCACCACCGGCCCGCCCAAGGGTGCCGTCATCCCGCGCCGGGCCATCGCCACCACCCTGGACGCGCTCGCCGACGCCTGGCAGTGGACCTCCGAGGACGTGCTGGTGCATGGGCTTCCGCTCTTTCATGTGCACGGTCTGATTCTCGGCATCCTCGGCCCGCTGCGGCGCGGCGGCTCGGTACGGCACCTCGGGCGGTTCGGGACGGAGGGCGTGACCCGCGAGCTGAACGACGGGGCGACGATGCTGTTCGGCGTACCGACGATGTACCACCGGATCGCGGAGGCGCTCCCCGGCGACCCGGAACTCGCCGGGGCGCTCGGTCGGGCCCGTCTACTCGTGTCCGGTTCGGCGGCACTGCCCGTGCACGACCATGAGCGGATCACGGCGGCGACCGGGCAGCGGGTCGTGGAGCGGTACGGGATGACCGAAACCCTGATGAATACGAGCGTCCGTGCGGACGGCGAGCCCCGCGCGGGCACGGTCGGCGTACCGCTGCCGGGCGTCGAGCTGCGGCTCGTCGAGGAGGACGGGGCGCCCATCACGGCGTACGACAGCGAGACCGTGGGCGAGATCCAGGTGCGCGGCCCGAACCTGTTCACCGAGTACCTCAACCGGCCCGACGCCACCGCCGCCGCCTTCACCGCCGACGGCTGGTTCCGCACCGGTGACATGGCGGTGCGCGATCCCGACGGCTACGTCCGTATCGTCGGCCGGAAGGCCACCGACCTGATCAAGAGCGGCGGTTACAAGATCGGCGCGGGCGAGATCGAGAACGCGCTCCTTGAACACGCGGGTGTGCGCGAGGCGGCGGTGACCGGCGAGCCCGACGCCGACCTGGGCGAGCGGATCGTCGCCTGGATCGTCCCGGCGGACCCCCAATCCCCGCCGGACGCCGACGAGTTGGCGAACCACGTCGCCGCCCGCCTCGCCCCGCACAAACGCCCCCGGGTCGTGCGCTACCTGGACGCCCTCCCACGCAACGACATGGGGAAGATCATGAAACGAGCCCTCCCCAGTGACTGACCCCGCACCCTACGCCCTCCCCGAACGCCGTTCCGCCCGCGAGATCATCACCCTCGTCTGCGACAACTCCACCTTCACCGAACTCCCGTACCCGATCGTGGAGTTCAAGGCGGACGGCCCCCTCTCCTGGCAGGGTTACGACGCCTCGCGCGCCCGCGCCACCGCCCGTACCGGCGAGGAGGAGTCCGTCGTCTGCGGTACCGCGCGCATCGGCGGCACCCCGGCCGTGCTGATCGTCTTCGAGTTCGGCTTCCTCGGCGGCTCGCTCGGTGAACGCACCGGCGACCGGCTGGAGTTGGCGTACGAGCACGCGCGTACCAACCGGCTGCCCGTCGTGTCGCTCGTCGCGACGGGCGGCAGCCGGATGCAGGAGGGCATGCTCGCACTGACCCAACTCCAGCGCGTGGCACGGCAGTCGACGCTCACGCGCGAGGCGGGCCTCCCGCAGATCGCGGTCCTCCGGGATCCGACGACCGGCGGCGGCTGGGCGACCCTGGGCGCGGGCGCCGACGTCGTCCTCGCCCTGCCCGGCGCCCAGGTGGGCTTCGCGGGCTCCCGGGTCCGGCCGGCCGACGCGGACCCGGCGGCGTACACGGCGGAGGCGCAGGTGGCGGCGGGCGCGGCCGACGCGGTCGTACGCCCGGAGGCGCTCCGGGAGACGCTGGCCCGCTGGCTCTGGCTGCTGAGCGTCAGTGACAGGTCGAGTGACAGGTCGGCGGAGGCCGCCCCGCCACCGCCGTCCCTCGCCACCGACGCCCTCCCCGACACCGGCTGGGACGCCGTCCAGCGCGCCCGGTCTCCCCAACGCCCGCGCGCGGACGCCTACTTGGACGCGTACTTCACCCGGCGCACCGCGATCAGCGGTGACCGCTGCGGCGGCACCGACCCCGGTATGGCATGCGGGTTCGGCGAGTGCGCGGTGAACGGGCGGACCGTCGCATACGCCGCCCAGCTCGGCACGGCCACCCGCCCCGCCGGCTACCGCACCGCCGCCCGGCTGATCCGTCTCGCGGACCGGCTCGGCATCCCGGTCCTGACCCTGGTGGACACCCCGGGCGCCGCCAACGACGCGGCCGCGGAACGCGAGGGCGCGGGCGCGGCGATCGCGGACCTGTTCGGCGCGGTCGCCGCGGCCCGCACGCCGGTCACCACACTGCTGATCGGCGAGGGCGGCTCGGGCGGCGCCCTGGCCCTCGCCGCGCCCGGCAACACCTGGGCCACGCCGGACAGCTACTTCTCGGTCATCGCGCCGGAGCTGGCGGCGGCGATCCTCAAGCGTTCGGAGGGGGAGGTGGAGGCGACGGCGGATCAGCTCCGGATCCGGCCGCAGGATCTGGTGGAGCTGGGGGTGGTGCGGGGGATCGTGAGTCGCTGAACACGCGGCGCTGCCACGCCCCTTGGGCCACAATGGGTTCGATCACGACCACGACGGGGGAGCGAGCGGCGCATGGGCGGTACGGACGGCCTGGTGGAATTCAAGACGGAGGACGGCACCGTAGTCGTCGTGGAGGGTGTCGACGACGAGTCCGGTGCCCGGCTCGTCTCACGCGGCGACGGGCCGGTCCAGGCGGTGCGTACCTTCGAGGGCGCGCTCGACGGGGTGCGGGCGGCGGCCCAGTCCGCGCTGCGTGTGTTCCGGGAGGGTCCGCTCCAACCCGACTCCGTGGAAATCGAGTTCGGGGTGAAGCTCGGCGCGGAGACCGGCGCGATCCTCGCGAAGGGGTCCGCGGAAGGGCATCTGGTCGTCAAACTGAGCTGGTCGCCGGGGCAGGAGTCACGGGCTCCGTCAGGCCCGGAGGCCGCCGGCCCGTCATGAGCAGCGCTGCCTGGCACGCCCGGATCGTCTGCGGGAACGAGGTCGGGGCGGGGTTCCTTGTCTCCGCGCGCCGGGTGCTGACGTGTGCCCATGTCGTGCGGTGGAGCGACGAGTCGGCCGTGACCGTGACGTTCCCGCACGACAGGGGTCTGGGCCTCGGCGAGGTGTCCGCCACCGTGGCCGTTCTCGGGGGCTGGGCGGGCGCGGTCACCGACCCCGGCGACCTGGCGGTGCTGGAGCTGGACCGCGACATCCCCTTCGCCCCGGCCGAGTTCGCACCGCCCGGGGACGCGTACGGGGATCCGTCGCCGAAGCTGATCGCGTACGGCTTCCCGCGCGGGTACGACGAGGGCACACTCGCCGAGTACCGGGCGGCCTCCGAGCAGTTGATCGCCGACGAGTGGATCCAACTGGAGTCGTGGACCGCGCACGGACAGCCTCTGGCGGCCGGATTCAGCGGTGCGGCGGTCGTCCTCGCCGACAGTGGCAGGGTCGTCGGCATGGTCTCGTCGGTCGCGGGCGCGCGTGAGGTGCGCAACGGCCGAATGCTGCCCACCCGTGTCATGACCCGCTACTGGCCCGAGCTCGGCGAACTCGTCCCGACCCCCGACCACCGGCCGGCCGTGAAGGAACGTCTGCGCACCTTGGTGCGGCAGGCGGAGTCGGCTCGGTTGGAGTGCGACCCGAACAGGCTGTACGTCGATGCCGTGGGCCCCTTCGGACCGCCGCTGCCGGACGAGGGGTTCGACCGGCTGTGGGCTGCGGCCTGGTATGTGCAGTGGGAGGTCACCGACCCCGAGGCGGTGACGCGCTTCGCGGATCGGCTCGCGGAGCTGCTGGACGCCCCCGCCCGCCGGGGACCCGCGCCGGCCCCCGTATGGTCGCCGATCCTCGTCGAGATCGATCACAGCGGCGCGGGCGGCGACCGGGCCAGCGTCGTAGTGTCCGCGTACCGCGACGGACAGCGCCGGGCGGTGGGAGCGCGGCAACTGCCGCGGAGCCGTGTACGGGCGTACATCCAGGAACGCATCGACGAAGCGTTCACCCAACTCACGCCGGGGGCGGAGGAGTTGATCGCGTTCGTACTGCCCCGAGCGTGGCTGAACGAGCCGGTGGCGCAGTGGGAGTGCGGTGCGGACGACCCGACGCCGCTGGGTTGCGCATATCCGCTCGTCGTCACGGACCGGTCCCGGCGGCGCGGCGGTGTGCGCCACCAGTTGACCAGGAGGTGGGAGAAGCTGGACGCCGGGTCGGGCACGAGTCTGCACCGGGTCGAGTGCGGCAGCCAGGAGAAGCCGAGCAGACTCCGGCTGAGGCTGCGGCGGGACGACACGGACCTGGCCGGGTTCACGGCGCCGCCCGGGGCCGCCGAGGCGCACTTCGAGGCCACGCTCAACGCACCGGTCCCGGTGCTGGTGTGGCCGCGTACGGGCTGCCCCGCCCCCGAGCACGACGGCCCCTGCGCCGGCACGGCGTTCCTCGACGAACTCACCGCGTATGTCACCGGTGTCCCGCCCGCCGAACTCCCGCGCCACTTCCTGACGTTGCGCGAGACGGCGGACGCCGCCGACGACCCGGACCGGCACTGGGCACGGGACGTACAGCTCCTGTGGGACGACCCACGCTGCTTCCCCGAACCGACCGTCTCCCCGCACTCGCCCGTCATCTGAGACCCTTCCAGACCCTCCGGAGATGCCATGCCTCTGTGGCCCGTCTACACCGGCAAGAACGAGCCGCACGACGGCATCACGAAACTGCCGCCGCCCCCGCCCTGGCGGGCGTTCGACGGCGGGCCGGTGCTCGGCACCCCGGCCGAGAGCGACGACACCTCCGCCACCTCACCGGACCGCACACACCGCGCCGAGACCTACCAGGCCACCCCGCGGACCGTCCAACTCGTCAACGCCGCTCTCTATCTGCGCCGCCCGCTCCTGGTGACCGGCCCGCCCGGCACCGGCAAGTCGTCGCTCGCGTACGCCGTGGCGCGGGAGCTGGGTCTGGGCCCGGTCCTGCGCTGGAACATCACCAGTCGCAGCACTCTGCACGACGGCCTCTACCAGTACGACCCGCTGTCCCGCCTGTACGCGGCGAAGCAGACCGCCACGGTGGTGACGACCACGTCGGCGGCGGGCACACCGGCGGAGAGCTCCGCGACGGCCGGGATCGAGGACCATCTGCGTCTGGGCCCCCTCGGCACCTCGTTGCTCCCCTACGCCCGGCCCCGTGCCCTTCTCATCGACGAGATCGACAAGAGCGACCTGGACCTCCCCAACGACCTGCTGAACGTCCTGGAGGAGGGCCAGTACGAGATCCCCGAACTGGTCCGGGCCTCCCGGCACACCCCGGACGGCCGCGCCGAGGTGATGATCGACGGCACCGACGAACGGGTACCGGTCGAACGCGGGCGCGTCCGCTGCAACGCCTTCCCCTTCGTCGTCCTCACCAGCAACGGCGAACGGGAGTTCCCGCCGGCCTTTCTGCGCCGGTGCGTCACCCTGCGCCTGCGCCAGCCGGACGACAGCCAGTTGGCCGGGATCGTACGGGCGCATCTGGGCGAGCCCGACGACTACGCGCGGACCCTCATCGACCGCTTCCTCTCCCGTGCCTCCGGCGGCGACCTCGCCACCGACCAGCTCCTCAACGCGATCTACCTGGCCGGCGCGTCGGGCCTGGGCGCCGATTCCCTCGACGACCTGGCGGAGGAACTGATGCCGTATCTGAGCCGCGCACCGGAGGCCGATGCCTTCTGAGCCCGATGCCCGCCGCACCCGAGCCGTTCGCCCGCCTGGCCGACATCCTGGCCGAGGCGGCCGGCGGGGTGCGCCCGACCACGGTGGAACTGGCCGAACTCCTGTGGCTGGCACGGCAGATGGAGCATCAGCCACCGTCGTCGGCGCAGGCATCGGTACAGCCGCCCGCGGACCGGACCGATGCCTCCGCGGCCGAACCCGTGCCCGGTGAAGCGGAAACTCCGGAGGAGACGGGGGAACCCGCCGGTCCCGCCCCGGGCCCGCCCCGCAGGAGGAAGGAGGAGCGGGAGGGGTCCGTACTCCACGACCGTGTCCCCCTCCATCTGCCGGTCACGGCCTCCGCGTCCAGTGACCCAACGTCCCATGTCTCCCTGCTGGCCCCCGTCCCACCGATGCTGCGCCGCCCGCTGGCCCTGCAACGGGCCCTCCGTCCGGTCAAGCGGCACACCGACGCGCCGGTCGGCCATGAGTTCGACGAACGGGCGACCGCCCACCGGATCGCCCGCACGGGCGGCGCCCCCGAGTGGTGGCTCCCGGTGCTGCGCCCCGCCCGCGAACGCTGGCTGAGCCTGCACCTGGTCCAGGACACGGGCCCCACGATGCCCGTGTGGCAGCCGCTGTTCCACGAACTCCACACCGTGCTGGCCCAATCGGGTGTCTTCCGTACGGTGACCGTGCACCGGGCCCGCCCGGACGGCACGGTCAGCGGCTCCAGCGGCCACGCACCGGCGACGGGACGTACCGTGACGCTGCTGGTCAGCGACTGCATGGGCCCTCAGTGGCGAGCGGGCGAGGCAGGCATCCGCTGGTACACGACGCTGCGCCGCTGGTCCCACCGGATGCCGCTGGCCGTCGTCCAGCCCCTCCCCGAACACCTGTGGCGCGACACGGCCCTGCCCACCACGCCCGGCCTGCTGACCGCTCCGTTCCCGGCGGCCCCGCTCTCGGCGCTCACGTTCTCCCCGTACGACCCCTACCCTCCCGACGACGCGGATGCCCGGTACGCCGCCGGAGGAGCCGTACCGCTCCCGGTCCTGGAGCCGGACCCGGCCTGGCTCGGTCACTGGGCGGAGCTGGTGGCGAGCCGGGGCGGCAACCGGATCGCCGCTTCGGTGGCCCGCCTGACGCACGCCCCGGCCCGGCCGGACGAGTCCGGGGACCTGGCCGACGCCACCCGGTTGCCCGCCGAGGACCTCGTCCTGCGCTTCCGGGCGACCGCCTCTCCCGAGGCCTTCCGGCTCGCCGGCCATCTGGCGGTGGGCCGGCCGGATCTCCCTGTCATGCGCCTGGTCCAGGCCGCGGTCGAACCGGCCCCGCGCCCACAGCACTTGGCGGAGATCATCCTCAGCGGGATGCTCACGACCACACCGGGACCACCGGGTTCGTACGCCTTCCGGCCGGGCGTCCAGGAGCTGCTGCTCCGCGGTCTGCCCCGCAGTGCGCGGGGGCGCGTCACCCAACTCCTGGAGCGGACAGGGGCGTTGATCGACGAACGGGTCGGGCTCGCGCGAGGGGAGTTCCGGGCGAGTACGCCGTCGGCGTCCGGTACGGAACGGATGGCGCGCAGCGAGCCGATCGCCACGGTCAGCCGGGAGAGCGCCCGGCGGCTGCTGGGAGGAGCGGACACGGGGTTCGCGGGCGGCCGGTACCGGTTCATGGAGGGGTCCGGGGCGGACGACGGGCTGCGGCAGGCGGAGGACACGGAACTGGGACGGACGGTGTCGGTCTGGACGCTGCCCGCGCCTCGCGACGAGGCGGCCCGGCGGGCCTTCCTGCGCGATGCGGCGGCCTTCGCCGGGATCGAGCACCCGAATGTGCTGGCGGTGCTCGACTACGGCGTCGAGGACGGCCGGCCGTACGTCGTCATGGAGCGGCCGACGGCCATCACGCTCAACTCCCTTGCCGGGCCCGACGACTGCCGACTTCCCGCGGCGCTGCTGCTCTCGGTGGGACAGCAGCTCGCGGAGGGGCTCAGGGCCGTGCACCGTGCCGGTCTCACCCACGGCCGGCTCGCGATGACCCGGGTCCTCCTGCTGCCGGCCGGGACGGTCAAGCTCATGCCCGGCGCCCTCGGGCAGATCGAGGACCACGGGCAGGAGGAACAGTCCGCCGATCTGCACGCACTCGGCGTACTGCTCTTCCAACTGGCCTCGGGCGAGGATGCCTTCGCCTTCGCCGGTACGAGCATTGAGGCCTCTCTGCTCACCACCCTTCAGCCCGACGAGACGCAGCGCTCCTTTGCGTCCGCTCTCACCAGCCTGCTCTCAGGAAACCCCGCCGCACAGCAACAGGGCCGGTTCCTGCTCTCGTCCATCAGTCCCGTCCTCGTGGCCGGCAGGACGCTCCGCTACTCCCTGCTCGGCCGCCCCGCCATCAGCCGCGGCAAGGCGAGGCAGCCGGACCTCGACCATCCCCCGACGCTGGCGATGCTGTGCATGCTTCTCCTCCAGCACGGCCGCGAGGTGACCCACGTCCGATTCGCCCAGGGCATCTGGGAGGGCCTGCCGGTCGACGCCGCACGGGCCCTGCTGGAGGGCTGCGCCGCCCGGCTCCGCACCGCCCTGGGCCCCGGCGTCCTGGCCACTCTCCCCGACGGCTACTCCCTGCACACCAGCACGGACTTCGTGGACGTGATCCGGTGCGAGCGCCTGGTGAGCCAGGCGGAGACACGACGCGCGGCGGGCGACATCGCGTCGGCCCGCGGCCATGTGAACGACGCGCTGAAGCTGTGGCGCGGTGTCCCCCTGGAGGGCGTCCCCGGCCCCGCCGCCCACGCCGCACGCTCCCGGCTCGACGACCTCCGGCTCTCCCTGCTCGCGACCCGCGCCGAACTCGACATGGAACTGGGCGAGTTCACACAGGTCTCCGTCGACCTCGGCGCGCTTGTCCTGGAACACCCGTTCCGCGAGGACTTCCGGCGACTGCAGATGATCGCGCTCCAGCGGCAGGGACGCGTCGAGGAGGCCCTGGAGGCGTACGAGGACTACGAGTCCGCTGTCGACTCCCCCCTCCGGAGCCCGGAAATGCTGTTTCTGGGGCGGGAGTTGCGCGCCCAGTACAGGGAGGGCCCGGGGGAAGGTGACTCGCCCTACGAGTACGAGGAGACTCCGAACGCCGGATCGCCGTACCGCTTCCTGTCCGATCCCGACGAACTGCCGGACAACCCGTGGGACGACGGCCCCGACGACGTGTACGACGAATACCGCACCGCCGCCGTCTTCTACCGCTTCGCCGACGGCCCTCAGCCCGCCGAGACGCGCGCCCTGCTGCACCGGACGGTCACACGGCTGCTGGCGGCGAGCGGTCTGGAGGGTGGCGAGTACGAGCTGCTCACGCACGACGAGGGCTGTGCGGTGCGCATCAGGGACTGGGGGGCCGTACTCTCCCTGCTTCACGTGACGCTTGATCAGATCCGTTACAGAGTCGCGGAGTTGGACGGTGCCCGACTGCGCGTGTCCTTCCTCGTCCTCCCTGTCCTCTCGCCGGACCAGGGCACCGAGATGTCCCGTACGGCAGCGGCGATGGACGTGCTGAACGCCTCGGACGCGGATGCCGTCGTCGCCGTGACCGCGCCCTCCGCGGACCTGCTGGAAGAGGAGTTCGGCTCCACCGCCCCGCAGGAACTCCGGCACGCTCTGGGCTCCGACCGGACGGGCGCCCCGCCGACCGCATGGCACCGCCCCTTCCACCTGTCCCGGTTCATCGGCTCCGGTCTGCACCTCTTCCCCACCGCCCGGGGCCCTTACCCGCTGCCGGCCGGCGGCGCACGCCCGGTGCCCGAAGACGCGGACACAGCCGTCGTCTACGGATTCCCCCGCAGTCGGCTCGACCGCGCCTGGGCCTCCGACGCCCTGGGCTACTACGAGGTCGACCTCGCCCCGCACAGCAATTGGCTCAACATCCTGGGGCCCACGCTGAACGGAGCCCCCGTCTTCAGGGCCACCGGGAAGGTCACCTGGCGGATCTCCGACCCCGTCGACGCCCTCTGGCACACCGACTCCGGAACCGTCGACGCGATTCACAGCCGCCTGTCCTCGGCGCTGGGCGACATCACCGTCACCTATCCGCCCGCACACATGACCAAGGCCCAGGCGGCACTCGACGCCGGCCTGGCCCGGCACACCGTTCCCGGCCACGCACTCATCTGGGAGGTCTCGCTGAGCACCCCCGCCGCGGCCACCGCACCGACCTCACCCTCGCGGGGCGAACCCTCCATCGCCGCCGCCATCGCCGGCGCCGACTCCGTCCTCCTCGGCTTCAACGGCCCGCTGGCCCGCCTGTTCCGGCCGGACGAGGCGACCGAAGCAGCCCGCGAACTCGCCCGCCACCTGGCCGAACGGAACAGCCGCGAAGCCCCGCTCCCCCCGCCCGAGATCTTCACCGACCCGCTCGACCTCCTTCGCGCCTTCGCGGAACACGACCTGGCGGAGGAGGTGAGCCTGCGGCTGGACGAGATCGAGCTGCGCGCCGTAAGCACCGCGGAGCCCCGGCCGTACGCCGATCTGCTGGTCCGCACCCTCGACACGAAGGGCGTGGGCGTGGCCGTCGTCACCGACCATGCCACGGAGACGGCCGAGACCTATCTGCGGAACCGCGACCTGATGTCGAGCGTGCGCGGTGGTGCGCACGGCCGGGCCACCGGTCCGACCAGGCTCATGCCGCACCCGCACTGTCTGCTGATGGCCCTGGACCAGCTCGGTACCCCGGCCTCCCGCACGCTCCTGGTCGGCTACTCCGCCGCCGAACGGCAGGCGGCCCACGCCCTCGGTCTGCCCTTCATCGCCTTCGCCCGCGACAACCAGGCACAGCACCAGCACAGCGCGCCCAACGGCGCCCCCCTGCTCGTATCCGGTCTGCTGCCGCTGCTCCTGGCGGCCCAGGCGCGTTGAACCACAACCCGCCGATCACCTTATCTTTTCTCTACTTCAGACATAAGAGACAAATACCCATACGGCGGCACCCCACCCGGCCCTCTACAACAGGCGCCCCCTCCCCCACCCCCCGCACGATGCCAGTGGAGGCCCGTCGACCGGTGGGCCCGTACGGTCTGCGCTCTCGGGAGGATCTGCCATGACCGTCAGTCTGGAACAGATGCGCCGCTGCCATTTCGCCGTCGACCTCGGGGCCGCGCGGACCCGCGTCTACGTCAAGGGGGCCGGGCTCGTCGTCGACCAGCCGTCCGTCGCCGCCGTGAACACCAGGACCGGTGCGCTGATCGCGGTCGGGGAGTTCGCCGAGAAGATGACGGGACGTACGCCCGACTACATCCGCGTCGTACGGCCCGTGTCCGGTGGGACCGTCGTCGACATCGAGATGGCTCAGCGCATGCTGCGGCACCTGATCGGCGACAAGGTACGGCGTACGCTGCGCCGCAAGCCGTTCCTGCGGGCCGCCGCCTGCTACCCGCACGACGCCGACCCGCTCGCGCAGCGCGCGACCATCGAGACGCTCGTCGGGCTCGGTGCCCGGCGCGTCGAACTCGTCGACACGCTCATCGCCGCCGGTGTGGGATGCGGGCTGCCCGTCGAGCAGCCCGAGGCGACCATGGTCATGGTGTGCGGGGCCGCCGCCACCCAGCTCGCCGTGCTCTCCCTCGGCTCCATCGTGACCGCCGAGCGGATCCCGGTCGGCGGCGAGGCAGTCGACCACGCGATCGTGCAGCATCTCCGGCATCAGCACGAGCTGATGCTGCCCAGTCAGTCGGTACGTCCGCTGCAGCTCGCCCTCTCCGGCAACGGGCTCACCCCGCACGGGCCGGAGTCGACCGAGATCCACGGACGGGACGTCGCCACCGGCCTCGCCCGTTCCGTCCAGGTCGACACCGCCGCCGTGCGCGACGCCATCCAGACGCCGCTGACCGCCGTACTCGACGGGATCGGCAAGGTGCTGCGGGACTGCCCGCCGGACCTGGTGGCCGACCTCGCGGATCGCGGGATCATGATGGTCGGCGGCAGCGCGCTGCTCCCCGGCCTCGACCAGATGCTGCGGCAGGCCACGGGCATGCCGGTGCACATCGCCGAGCGGCCGGACGTGTGCGCGGTGCAGGGCCTCGGGTACATGCTGGAGGGCAAGATCGAGCCGCTGGTGCTGGATCCGCTGGCCACCTGAGCCGACAGTACTCCCCGTCATATGTCGGGCGACGCGCTGCTGCCTCCCCCTCCCCCTCTCCCGCCCCGTCTCGAAGCCGTGCTCGGCATCGGTACCGATCTCGAACTGCGCGCCACGCTCCAGCACATCGTGGACGGCGCCGCCGAGTTGACCGGTGCCCGGTACGCGGGGCTCGGGATGGCCGACCCCGGGCACGACGGTCTCGTGGAGATCCGCAAGGCCGATCTGGGGCGCGCCGAGCGGGCGGGCATCGCCGTCCTCGACGTACCGATCCTGGTGGAGGGCGGGGAGTTCGGGCGGCTGTATCTCGCCGAGAAGCTCGACGGCAGTCAATTCACCGACTCCGACCGGCAGTTGCTGAGCGTTCTCGCCGCGCAGGCAGGTATCGCGATCGGCAACGCCCGGCTGTACGAGACCGCCCGGCAGCGCGAGCGCTGGATCGAGGGTGCAGCCGCCGTCACCACCGCGCTGCTCACCGGCGGGGCCGACGACGACGCGCTGCTGACCGTCGCGGACCGCGCCCGGCTCCTCGCCGACGCCGCCGCCGGTGTCATCCTGCAGCCGACGGACGAGGGCGGTATGGAGGTCGTCACCGCCGCCACGCTCGACGGCGACGATCCCGGTGACGGGGACATCGTGGGGACCGTCATCTCGCCCGGGAGTCCTGTTCTCGTTCAACTGCTGGGCGGGGAACCCGTGTTCGTCGACGACTCGGCGACCGACCCGCGGATGACGACCCCGGTACGGCACCGGTTCGGGCCGAGCATGCTGCTGCCGTTGCAGGCCGAGGGGCGGCTGATCGGGACGCTCGCGCTGCCGCGCCGGCGCGGGGAACGGCCGTACACCGACACGGAAAAGCTTCTCGCGACGCAGTTCGCCTCGCAGGCCGCCCTCGCGCTCGTCCTCGCCGACGCCCGGCGCCGGCGCGCCCGTCTCGCGGTGTACGAGGACCGCGACCGGATCGCCCGCGATCTGCACGATCTCGTCGTCCAACGGCTGTTCGCCACCGGCATGATGCTGGAGTCCACACAGCGCCGGGCGGTGGGCGACGACAAGGTGCGCGAGATTCTCGGGCGTGCGGTCGACGAACTCCAGGCCACCGTCCAGGAGGTCCGTACGACCATCTTCGCTCTCCAGCAGCCCCCGGCCGACGCGCCAACCACCTTGCGCGGCAAGGTACTTCGGGAAGCGGCCGGTGCGGCGGCGGTGCTCGGCCGCCGGCCTTCCGTCCACTTCACCGGTGCCGTCGAGCATCGCGTCCCGGCCCCGGTCGCCACCCAGCTCCTCACCGCTCTGCGCCGCGCGCTCGCCACCGCCGTACGCCGTCCCGGTGTCACCCGGGTCGCGATCACGGTCGACGCGACGGCGGTCCTGCCGGACGGACGGGACGGGGTACGGCTGACGGTCTACGGCGATGGCGACAGCGGCGACGGCCCATCGGGCGCAGGCTCGGGTACAACCGCGCTCTGGCAGGCCCCGCTTGAAGACGGCACTCTGGGGGAGGTGACGGAACGTAGACGGCGGAGGGGCAGTCGGTGACGGACATTGACACGCGTAACGGCACGCTCGTCGGCACTCGCTTCGGCACGTGCATCGACACGGGAATGGATCCCGGCAGGGACACGGGCAGGCACACCGGGAGGGGTACGCGTGTCGTGGCGCGTGTCCGTACGCGCATCGGTGTGACCGGGCATCGTTCGATCCCCGCCGCCGTCCTGCCGTCCGTGCGTACGGGCATCCGCCGACTGCTCCAGGGCGACGAGGAGTTGGAGGCGCTGAGCAGCCTCGCCGCCGGGGCCGATCAGCTGTTCGCCGACATCGCCCTGGAGCGCGGAATCCCGCTCACGGCCGTGATCCCCGGTATGGACTACGAGGCCCACCTCGGCGACGCCGACACGCGGGCCTCGTACCGCCGCCTTCTCGACTCCTGCCGTACGCGCGTGAATCTGCCCGTCGAGGCGACGCACGAGGAGGCCTATTTCGCGGCGGGCCGCTGGATCGTCGACCACGTCGACCAGCTGGTCGCGGTGTGGGACGGGCTGCCCGCACGGGGGCTCGGCGGCACCGGGGACGTGGTGGAGTACGCGCGGCGCACGGGGGTCGCGGTGACGGTGCTGTGGCGGCCGGGGGTGCTGCGGTCCTGACGTCGGGGCGGTCGCGGATTCCCGCCTCGGGCGGCCACGGTTTCCGGTCTCGGGGCGGCCACGGTTTCCGGGCCTCGGTCCCTCCGGTCCGATGCATGGCTCTTGGCGAACTGGTGCGCTAATTTGTGGTGCAGGTCACCGGTGAATGGGCACCCGTGGTGAGCGGGGGAGGTTCTGTTGACCCCGGCACAGCTGCGGGCCTTCTCCGCGACCGTCCGGCTCGGCTCCGTGAAGGCCGCCGCGGCCGATCTCGCCGTCACCGAGGCCGCCGTGTCGACGCACGTCGCGCATCTGCGCAGGGAACTCGGCGACAAGCTCTTCACCCGGACCGCCCAGGGGCTCGCGTTCACACCGGGCGGGCTGCGGCTCGCCAGCCGGGCGGCGGAACTGCTCGGGCTCCAGGACCGCACGATCCTCGAGGTCCGGCAGGCCGGTTCCGGCCGGCGGCTGTTGCGGGTGGCCGCGTCGAGTCTGTTCGCGGAGCATGCCGCGCCCGGTCTCATCGAACTGTTCGCGGGGCGCGCGGACGATCTGGACGTCGAGCTGAGCGTGCACAGTCCGCAGCGGTTCGGCGCGTTGCTGGTGAACCGGGCCGTGGATGTGGCCATCGGGCCGCCTCCCGCCACCGCCGTCGTCGGCGACGAGAGCATGCCTGTGGCGATGGCCATGAACTGCACCCCCTTCCTCAACTACCAGCTGATCGCCGTCGTGGGACCCGACCATCCGCTCGCCACAGGGGCCGCCGGTGGTGCGGGGGTACGCGAACTCCGCGAGCAGACCTGGCTGTTGGGGCCTTCCGCCGTCGGCCGGGTCGGCATGGTGCCGTCCGTGCTGCGCTGCCTGGGCGTCCCCGAGCACAACCAGCGCATCTTCCAGAGCCATGCCGCCGCGGTGGAGGAGGCCAAGCGCGGGAAGGGGGTCGCCCTCGCGGTGGCGTTCGCTGTCGCGAAGGACATCGCCGGTGGCGGGCTCTGCCGGCTCGACGCGCCCGCCCTCCCGGCGCGTGGTTCCTGGAACGTCCTCGCCCTCGCCGATCGCGAGGAGCCGCCGACGGCCGCGGAACTCCGGCGGTTCGTCACCACGCCTCGGGCCATCCAGGCGATGCTGCGTGGCACGGGGGTCACGGTGGGGCGGTTTCGGCCGGCGATTCACGTGACTCTGTGGAGTTGAGGCTCCCCTGGACAGGTAGTTCGTTGGCTGCGGGCCTGTGGGGGCTGGTCGCGCAGTTCCCCGCGCCCCTTAGGGCGCGGGTTCCCGCTGAGGCTGTTCAGGACATCAACCTTGCCGTCGATCACTTGTACGTGATGTCCGAGGTGCTGTAACGGCAGTGAGTGGCGTCCGGGCCGGTGCCGAGGGACGGGGGTTCGGCGCCGGTGGAGTTGCCCTGGAAGCGTTCGCAGATGACGAGCTTCTTGCTGCTGTCGCCGACGACCGCGACTCCCGAAATCGTGGCCGTGTCACCGTAGTTGGCGTTGATGCCGACCAAGGCCTTGCCGGGGCTGGTCGCCTGGACGTTCTTCACCACGATGTGGCGCTCGAACTGCGTCTTGCAGTTGCCGCACGAGCGGACCAGCTTGCCGAAGTCGGCGACCTGGAAGTTCTGGACGGTGAGCGTGCCTGCGCCGTTGAACTGGAAGACCTTGTCGTCCGCGTTCCGCGCGCCGCCGCCGGAGACGAGATACGTCGCCGAGGCCGACTTGCTCTTGAACGTGGCCGCGTCCTCACCGACGTCCTCCCACCACACGTTCTGGAGCGTGCAACTGCCCAGGCAGTGAACGCCGTCGGCGGCCGGGGCACCCAGGATCACGTTCTTCAGGACGGCACCGTCGGCGAGTTCGAAGATCGGGCCCTGGTTCTCGTCCTGGTCGGCGCTGCCGAGGGCGTCGGAGCCGTAGAAGCGCTTGAGGCCGCCGTCGTACGTACCCGAGACCTCGATGCTCGCGGAGACCGGCTGCACGCCGGCGACCGTGGGCCACGCGCCCAGCGTCGTGCCGGCGGAGTCCGTTCCGGAGGCCGGGGTGGTGGAGGCACTCGCGGACTTGCTCGCCGAAGCGGAAGCCGAGGCAGAGGTAGAGGCAGATGCCGATGGGGACGCGGACTTGGAGGCCGACGGAGAGGCCGACGCCGACTTGGTCGCCGAAGCCGAAGCCGAAGCCGACGGTGACTTCGTCTCCGACGAGCCGCTGTCCTCCGCCACCAGCGTCCAACTCTTGCCGCTCGCCTTGTCGCAGGAGTTCTGCTGCGCCAACCCGCCCTTGATGTTGAGGCACTTGGCGCTCTTGCCGTTGACCAGGTGGTAGGCGTCGCCCACCGCCGTCAACTTCCACACCTGCGACGTGCCGCCGTCGCAGGTCTGCTGCTGCACCGCCTTGCCCGCGGAGGCCGACGCGCCCTTGACCCCGGCGCACAGAGCGCCGACGACGCCCTTGACCGTGAACCCGCCCTCGGTGTCGGCCAGTTGCCAGGTCTGCCCGGCGGCCGAGTCGTCGCACGCGGCCGTGCCAAGCTGCGCACCGCTCACGGTGGTCGAGGCCGCCCCCGTCAGACAGGTGCTGTCGGCCGCGTTCACCAGGCGGTATGTCCCGGCGCCCGGGCTGGACGCGGACGCCGTCATCAGCACCCCGCCCGCGACCGCGCCACCGCCCACGGCCGCGACCAGCGCACCGATCAGTACGCCCCTGCGACGGCTCGTTCTCTTGCGGCGCGGTCCGCGCCCCACTGCTCTCTTGCCCACGTCGTCACTCTCGTTCGGGAGTTCGCGCTGTTCCGTTTCCGACGCCCGTCTGTCGCCACCGGTGATCCAGGGGTTGCCGCGTCCACGGAACTTTGTGGGAACTGTGTGCTTCCCGAGTCGGAGTCGGGTGAGTGCCGTGCGCTCAGCGGGAGTTCGCGGCCCCAAGGCGAGCCACCTCGCCCGGCACCCGTAGCAGCGCCCCGAAGCTGTCCGCCGGGAGGAGCAGGTCGACGTACGGCAGCGCGGTGGACATCGTCGTCGTACGGGGTTCGAAGCCGGGGGCGGCTGCCCTCGGGTTCAGCCAGATCACCGTGTGGGCGCGGCGCCGCAGCCGGGCCATGGCCGC
Source organism: Streptomyces sp. NPDC002156 (assembly GCF_053593675.1). NCBI lineage: Bacteria > Bacillati > Actinomycetota > Actinomycetes > Kitasatosporales > Streptomycetaceae > Streptomyces > Streptomyces sp. NPDC002156. The sequence continues at coordinate 33,519 of NZ_JBSFDA010000066.1, forward strand.
CGCGAGCCGGTCGGGCGGGTCACCGTCCCAGCCGTCCGAGCAGATGAGGACGACGGCTCCGCGCAGGGTGCCGCCGTGGTGCGAGGCGAGCAGGGTGGCGAGGCAGTGCGCGATCCGGGTGCCGCCGAACCGGTCGCCGACCCGCTCGGTGGCCTCGTCGACCGCCGCCTCGGCCGAGCGGCGTCCGAGGACCGTGGTGAGGCGGGTCAGTGTCGTCGCGAACGCGAACACCTCGGCGTCCGTCGTCAGCGCGAGTGCCCGCATCAGATGCAGATACGCGACCGCCTGCGGCTGCATCGACCGGCTGACGTCACACAGCACGACGACCCGGCGGGGCCGTTCCACCGGCCCCGTCCGCACCAGCCGCACCGGCTCCCAGCCCGTCCGGCGGGCCCGCGCCACGGTCTCCCGGATCGCCACACGCGGCCCGCCGGCCCGTACCGCGTACCGCCGCGACCGGCGCCTGGGCCACTCCCCCAACGCCCTCTCCAGCCACCGTCCGAGCAACTCCGCGTCGCTCGGGGCCAGTTGCTCGAACGGCGTGTCCACCGAACCGGCCAGTTCACTGGGCAGACGTTCCGGTACGGCGGTCAGCGTTCGGTGGTCGTCCTGCTGGTCCGCCCCGGTGACGGCAGGCGGGAGGGTGACCCAGGGCAGGCCCGAATCGCCGGTAGCGGCAAGGGAGTTGACCGACGACGAGGGGCCCTTCTCACCCACCCGCGTACGTCCGTTCCGGCGCGCGTGCGGGTCCACGGCAAGCACCGCCTCGCCGAAGACACCGGCGAACACCTCCTCGAATGCCGCCAGTTGGCCGTACTCGCGGACGAGGGTGACCCGGGCCGTCCAGTACAGCGCCGTCCGCGAGGCCGGTGGAACAGCGGCCAGCGCCCGTACGAGGTCCTGCGTGGCGGTGAGGCCCACGGGTACGCCCCGCTCCCGCAGCCGGGTCGCGAGCGCGACGGCGAACGCGGCCCGGTCAACTGCCCGCAGCACAGGACCGGTTGGCGTCACCGGACCAGGAGGTAGATCACCACGGCCACGACGACTGCGGCTACGGCCACCGGGATCAGCCGTCTGCCGACGGACCCTCCGGCCAGCCGCATCAGGTCCAGCGGTTCCTGCACGGGCTGCGGCGACACGGCCACCGGGACCGGAGCCTGGGCCCGCATCTGCGGCTCCGGCGCCGCCACAGGAACCTCCGCCTCCGCGTCAGCCGCCTCCGCGTCAGCCGCGTCCGCGTCCGGCGCCAGGAGCTGCGCCTCCACGTTCTCGATGAACTGGGCGAACAGTTTCTCCGAGATCTCCTTGATCATCCCGCTGCCGAACTGGGCCAGCTTTCCACTGATGTTGAGGTCGGTGGACACCGTCACGACCGTCCCCGCGCCCTCCGCCCGCAGCCGGGCGTCGATCGTCGCCGACGCGTTGCCCGCCCCGCGCGTGTCCTTGCCCACCGCGCTGATCACCGCGTGATGTGCCGCCTCGTCCTTCTCCACGAAGCGTGCCGTGCCCGCGAACTGGCTGATCACCGGCCCGACCTTCACCTTCACCCGGCCCCGGTAGACCTCGTCCTCCACGCCCGTGAGCTGGGCGCCCGGCATGCACGGGGCGAGGCTCTCCAGATCCGTGAGCGCCTGCCAGGCCCGCTCGACGGGCACGCCGACCTCGAACTCGTTGTCGATCTTCATGGTTTCCTCGCTTGTCCGGGGTAGCCGAGCTCTTCGAGGGCCTCGGTGACGGCGACACGGTCGTCGGGGCTCTTGGCGACGGCGCTGAGCGTGGCGACGATGTCCCCGCGTGCAAGCCGCGCCACCCGCAGCGCGGCCAGGGCCGACACCCAGTCGATGGCCTCCGCCATGCCCGGCGCCTTGTCCAGGTCAAGGCCGCGCACCCGCCCGACGAACTCCGTCGCCGACGCGATCAGCGGCTCGTTCGCCGCCGGTACCGAGCGGCGCAGGATCTCCGCCGCGCGCTCGGGGGCCGGGAACTCGATCCAGTGGTACAGGCAGCGGCGGCGCAGCGCGTCGTGCAGTTCGCGGCTGCGGTTGGAGGTGAGGATCGCGATGGGTGGCCGTACGGCGGCGAAGGTGCCCAACTCCGGGACGGTGATGGCCGATTCGCCGAGGAACTCGAAGAGCAGCGCCTCGAACTCGTCGTCGGCGCGGTCGATCTCGTCGATGAGGAGGACGGGCGGAAGTGGGCCTTGGTGGCGTACCGCGCGCAGAAGCGGCCTGTCGAGCAGGAACTCCTCGGTGAACAAGTCCGTTTCCGTCAGCCGCTGTTGGCCATCCCGTCCCTGCTGTCCCTGCTGTCCGTGCGCCTCGGTGAGCCGGACCGCGAGCAGCTGACGCTGGTAGTTCCACTCGTACAGCGCCTCCCCCGCCGTCAGTCCCTCGTAGCACTGCAACCGGATCAGCGGGGTGTCCAGGGCCTCGGCGAGGGCTTTCGCCGCGCTGGTCTTGCCCACGCCCGGCTCGCCCTCCAGCAGCAGCGGCCGGCCGAGGACGGTGGCGAGGAAGAGGGCGGTCGCCGCGCCCTCGTCCACCAAGTACCCGACGTCGTCCAGCCGTTGGCGTACGTCGTCGGCGTCCTTGAACAGGGCCGGCGGCACGGGCCGGGCGGGCGGTTCGGACATCGGGGCCACCCGTCAGTCGCAGCGCACGGTTTCGGGCCGTGCTGTCCGCCGTACGGCCGACACCACCTCCGCCAGGATCGACAGCGCGATCTCGGGAGCCGTGCGCGCGCCGATGTCCAGCCCGGCCGGGGTGTGGATCCGGGCCGACTCCCCTTCCTCCAGGCCGAGTTCCTCGATCAGAGCCGCACTCCGGCGTCTGCTGGCGACCAGCGCGATGTACGGCACGTCGGCGTCCAGGGCGGCCCGCAGTGCTTCGGCGTCCCCTCTCCCCTGCCCGGCCACGACCACCGCCACGGTCTGTTCGGCGGGCGGGCCCTCCGGCAGGGAGCGTGCGGTCGCGTAGCCGAGTACGTCGGCGAGGGCGATGAACGCCTCGGCGATCGGGGTACCGCCCACGACCTCGATCAGCGGGGGCGGCAGCACCGGCTCCAGGAAGATCTCCAACGCACCGCCCGACAGACAGTGGTTGACGACGACCTGCGCTCCGGGCGCGGGCGGGAACTCGGGCTCCCCCTCGGGCAGGACCCGCAGCAGCAGCGGCCCACCGCCGTGCAGGGCGTCGAGTGCCGCCGTGCGCACCGAGCCCTCCGCGCACACGCCGCCCACGAAGCCGTCGATCGTGCCGTCGCCGTACACGATGGCCTCGTCGCCGGGGCGGGCGGAGGCGGGCGCCTGGGCGCGCACCACACGAGCGTGCACGAACGGCACGCGCCCTTCGGTCAGTTCACGCACGCGAGCGCTCACCGTTTTCATAACGACCCCTCAGATCGGTGGCGTCGGGCGCCCGTTCATCGCCTCCCACACCCGTGAGGGCGTGAGCGGCATGTCCGCGTGCCGGATGCCGTACGGCTTCAGCGCGTCGACGACCGCGTTGACGATGGCGGGCGGCGAGCCGACGGTCGCGGACTCGCCGACGCCCTTGGCGCCGATGGGGTGGTGCGGGGACGGGGTGACGGTGAACCCCGTTTCCCAGTCGGGGACTTCGAGGGAGGTGGGGATGAGGTAGTCCATCAGGGAGCCGCTGAGGCAGTTGCCGTCCTCGTCGAAGGAGATCATCTCCATCAGCGCCATCCCGACCCCGTCGGTCAGGCCGCCGTGCACCTGCCCCTCGATGATCATCGGGTTGATCCGGGTCCCGCAGTCGTCGACGGCCACGAACCGCCGTACGGTCACCTTGGCCGTCCCCGGGTCGATGTCGACGACGCAGATGTAGGCGCCGTGCGGGTAGGTGAGGTTCTCGGGGTTGTAGCAGATCTGCGCCTCCAGGCCGCCCTCGACGCCGTCGGGCAGGTCGCCGGCGCCGTGCGCGCGCATCGCGATGTCCTGGATGGTGACCGAGGCCTCGGGGTCGCCGGCGACCCGGAAGGAGCCCTTGGCCCACTCCAGGTCGGCGACCGACACCTCCAGCATCGAGGAGGCGATGAGCCTCGCCTTGTCCCGGACCTTGCGGGCGACCAGCGCGGCGGCGGCACCGGAGACGGGGGTGGACCGGCTGCCGTAGGTGCCGAGCCCGAAGGGCGTCTGGTCGGTGTCGCCGTGCACGACGTCGATGTCCTGTGGCGGGATGCCCAGTTCCTCGGCGACGATCTGCGCGAACGTCGTCTCGTGGCCCTGCCCCTGGGTCTGCACCGACAGCCGTACGACCGCCTTCCCGGTCGGATGCACGCGCAGTTCGCAGCCGTCGGCCATGCCGAGCCCGAGGATGTCCATGTCCTTGCGGGGCCCGGCGCCGACCGCCTCCGTGAAGAACGCCACCCCGATGCCCATGACCTCACCGCGGGCCCGCTTCTCGGCCTGTTCCGCGCGGAGTTGGTCGTACCCGGCGAGCTGCTTGGCGAGTTCCATGGTGGGCGCGTAGTTGCCTGAGTCGTACACCCAGCCGGTCTTGCTGCGGTAGGGGAACTGTTCGGGGCGGATGAAGTTCTTCATCCTCAACTCGACGGGATCCACGCCCAGTTCGTACGCCAGGCAGTCGACGATCCGCTCGACGAGGTAGACCGCCTCGGTGATGCGGAAAGAGCAGGCGTAAGCCACCCCGCCCGGAGCCTTGTTGGTGTAGACGGCGGTCATCTTGCAGTAGGCGGCCTCGATGTCGTAACTGCCGGTGAAGACACCGAAGAAGCCGGCCGGGTACTTCACGGGCGCCGCCGTGCCGTTGAACGCGCCATGGTCCGCGAGGACGTTGGTGCGGATGGCGAGGATCTTGCCGTCGCGGGTCGCGGCGATCTCGCCGCGCATGACGTAGTCGCGGGCGAAGCCGGTGCTGATGAGGTTCTCCGCCCGGTCCTCCATCCACTTCACGGGCTTCCCGGTGAGCAGCGAGCCGACGATCGCGCACACGTAACCGGGGTAGATCGGCACCTTGTTGCCGAAGCCGCCACCGATGTCCGGCGAGATCACCCGGATCTTGTGCTCGGGCAGTCCGGCGACGATCGCGTAGAGGGTGCGGTGGGCGTGCGGGGCCTGGGTGGTGGACCAGAGGGTGAGGCGGCCGTCGACGGCGTCGTAGTCGGCGACCGCGCCGCACGTCTCCATGGGTGCCGGATGCACCCGCGGGTACACGATGTCCTCGGTGACGACGACATCGGCACGGGCGAACGCGGCCTCGGTCTCGGCGGCGTCGCCGGTCTCCCAGTCGAAGCAGTGGTTGTCCTCCTTGCCCTCCAAGTCGTCCCGGATGACGGGCGCTTGGGGCGAGAGCGCGGTGCGTACGTCGATCACCGGGTCGAGTGCCTCGTACTCGACGTCGATCAACTCCAGGGCGTCCCGGGCCGCGTAACGGTCCTCGGCGACGACGAAGGCGACCTCCTGGCCCTGGAAGCGGACCTTGTCGGTGGCGAGGACGGCCTGGACGTCGCCGGAGAGGGTCGGCATCCAGGCGAGGCCCTGTTCGGCGAGCGCGGCGCCGGTGACGACGAGCCGGACCTTCGGGTGCGCCTCGGCCAGGGTGGTGTCGACGGACACGATCCGGGCGTGCGCGAACGGGGAGCGCAGGACGGCGAGATGCAGCATGCCGGGGAGTTGGAGGTCGTCGACGTAACGCCCCTTGCCGCGCACGAAACGGGCGTCCTCCTTGCGGAGCATCCGGCCGTGGCCACAGGGCTTCTGGTCGTTGTCCACGAAGGCGGTCCGGCGGCTGTCCTGGCCGTCGTGGCTGTCGTGCGCCGAGCCACGGCCGGCGACGGTGGTCATGAGACGCTCCCCGAGCCGGTCGCCAACTCGGTCGCCGACTCGATCTCCGACTCGATCTCCGACTCGTCCGCCGGTTGCTCGGTCCGGGTCCCGGCCTCCTCCGCCGCTGCCCACCGCACGGACCGGACGATGGTGGCGTATCCGGTGCAGCGGCAGATCTGCCCGGAGATCGCCTCGCGGATCTCGGGCTCGGAGGGGTCGGGGTTGCGGTCGAGAAGAGCGCGGGCGGTCATCATCATGCCTGGCGTGCAGAACCCGCACTGGAGCCCGTGGCATTCGACGAACCCCCGTTGTACGGCGTCGAGTTGGCCGTCCGCCCGGGCCAGCCCCTCCACGGTCCGCACCTCGTGCCCGCCCGCCATGGCGGCGAGTACGGTGCAGGACTTGACGGGCTCGCCGTCCAACCACACCACGCACGTACCGCAGTTGCTGGTGTCGCAGCCCCAATGGGTGCCGGTCAGGGCGAGATGGTCGCGCAGGAAGTGGACGAGGAGCAGCCGCCCCTCGATCTCCCGGGTGACCTCGTCCCCGTTGACGGTCATGGTGACCTGCATGCGCGTCACACCCCCTGTCCATCGGTTCCGTGGATCCTGGCCACGGCCCTGCGCAGCACGCGCACGGTCAACTCCCGTGCCAGGTGCCGCTTGTACTCGGCGCTGCCCCGCCGGTCGGTGACGGGCGAGCAGGCCTCGGCGGCGATGTCCCCCGCCTGCGCGTACAGTTCCTCGCCGGGCGGCCGGCCGCGCAGGGCGTCGCCGATGCCCTCGATCCCGGCGGTGTTGGGGCCGACGGCGGCGAGTCCGACCCGGGCGTCGGCTATCAGTCCGTCACCGTCCAGCCACACCGCGGCCCCTGCCGACACCACCGCCCAGTCCCCGGCCCGCCGTTCGACCTTCTCGTACGCGCTGGACCCGTTCGGCCGGACCGGGAGGCGTACCTCGGTCAGCATCTCGGCGTCGCCGACGGACGTCTCGTACGGCCCCTGATGGAACTCGCTCATGGGCACGACCCGTTGGCCGTCCACGCCCTGGATCACACAGCTCGCGTCGAGCGTCGTGCACACGGCGGACAGGTCCTCGGAGGGGTCGGCCTGGCAGAGCGAGCCGCCGAGCGTGCCGCGGTTGCGGACGACGGGGTCGGCGATGACGCGTTCGGCATCCCGGAACACCGGGAAGGCGGCGGCGAGTTGGTCGGATTCAAGGAGTTCGCGGTGCCGGGTCATCGCGCCGATGCGGATCAGTCCGGGCTCGGCGCGGATGTAACCCAGCTCGCCGTGCAGGTCGTTGATGTCGATCAGGTACTCGAAGTTGGCCAGCCGGAGCTTCATCATCGGCAGCAGGCTGTGCCCGCCGGCCACCAGCCGGGCGGTGTCGCCCAGCCGGTCCAGAAGAGCGACGGCCTCCGGAACACTGCCGACGCGCCGGTACTCGAACGGAGCGGGAACCTGCATACCGCATCCCCCCTGACTTCCCCATGTCAGTCGTGCGGACGTGGTGTCCGGGGGCACTTCACCGCTTGCGGGGGAGGGTGTCAACGGCTGATTAAGCGTTCACTTAACTCGCTCGGCTGCCCCGACAACTCACTCGGCCCCCGGACACCCCGCTCAGCCCCCGAACCGCACCAGCCAGTCGGTGTGCTGCGGCGAAACGATTCGCTCCGCCTCGGCCACCGCCTCCGCCCAGCCCGACTCCGTCACCGTCCTGATCATCGTGACGCGCAGTGTCTCCAGATCCTGTTCGATCAGGGAGTGCGCGTACTTCAGCGGCCGGTGCCGCCGTACCTCCTGCCAGGCCACCCCGGCCGCCGCGCCGGCGCTGAGCAGGCCGGTGAGATCCCAGCCGCCGATCACACCGAAGGCCCTGAGCACGGCGGCCAGCAGGGCGAGCAGTGTCAGCGCGGCGGTGATGGAGGACCAGCGCACGGAGGAGCGGTGCGACTGCGCGGCCCGGTTCTTGTACCAGACGAACTGTTCCAGTAAGCGGTCGCGCAGGTAGATGTCCCGGCGGGCCTCGAAGGGCTTGGCGCGCACGGCCCGCATGACCGGGGTTATCTGCCCGGCCCCACGGGTGTGGACCCCGTTGCGCGAGTCCTCCCACCCCACCCGCCTGAGTTCCCGCAGCCGCTCCTCCAGCCGTTCCGCGAACAGCCCGTCGGGGTCCGCCACCCGGGTGTGGAACGGCCCGCCATGCACCATGTACTGCCAGGCCAGCGACTTCAGCAGCTCGGCCACGTCGCGGTGCGCCCGCCACTGGGCGCGGGCGCGGCGGCGGGCGGTGTGCAGGCCGACGGCGATCGTGCAGGCGTAGAGCAGTGCGGAGAACGCCGCTGGGACATGACTGTGGAAACGTTCCGCCAGCATCGCCATCGCCGTCGCCGACAGCAGCAGCGTCAATTGCGTGCGTACCGCGTAGAAGGACTCACTCTGACGGCTCAGTGCCCGCCGGTCACTCACCACGAACAGCGGTGGAAGATCATTCTCACTCAACGTGACACTGGGTCCCGGAGTCCTGGCGTGCAATTGACTCACCCCCGCGGTCATTGCGCACACAATTGTCCACTCTTCGGAAATCAGAGTATGAAGCCGAACGGCCAATGTCACCCTCGCCGTCGGCCTCCGGTATCGTCCGCGTCAAAACCAGACTTTCTCGTCGTCGGCCAGTCCCACCGCGACGAGGAACAGCACGAGGAGCCACGAACCGGTCATGACCCTCTCCCAGTCACCGGCAGCGCCCACCACCGACGCTCAGCCGACGCAGCAGCGGCAGACCCCGCTGGGGGGCATCCCCCGATACTCTCCCGCGGTCACGGGCGCGATCGGGCGGTTGCTGGACAGCCCCGACAGGCGTCCGTCCCACCCCACCTTCAACTCTGCGGTCTGAGTCAGAGGTTCACGCGGACAGGTGTATCCGGCGGTGACTCCCGCCGGATGCACCCACGTCAGAGCTTCCTCGATCGTCAACGTGCTGAGTTTTTAGCCAAGTTGCCCGTCGGGGCGGCCGGATCTTTGCAATGATGCGAGGGGTGACGAGCCCATCCCTCCAGCAGCTGGTTCTCAAGGTGCACAGCAGGTGCGACCTGGCATGCGACCACTGCTATGTGTACGAGCACGCCGACCAGGGCTGGCGGGCCCGCCCGGTGGTCATCTCCGAAGAGGCTCTCACCCAGACCGCCCGCCGGTTCGCCTCCTACGTCGAGGCCCACAGCCTGCCGTCGGTGGCGATCATCCTCCACGGGGGCGAGCCCCTCCTCTGCGGCCCCGCCCGGCTCAGAAGAATCTGCGCGGAACTCACGCGTTCCCTCGCCCCGGTCACCTCACTGGACCTCCAGATTCACACCAACGGAATCCAGCTGAGCACCAGACATCTGGACGTCTTCGCGGAATTCGGCGTCAAGGTGGGTATCTCGCTCGACGGGGACCGTGCGGCCAACGACCGGCACAGACTCGATCGCAGGGGCCGCAGCAGTTATGACCGGGTACTGCGCGGAATCGAGCTTCTGCGCACCCCCGAATACCGTCACCTCTTCGGTGGCCTGCTGTGCACCGTGGATGTCGCCAACGACCCCGTCACGGTGCACGAGACACTCACGGCACTCGATCCTCCCCGTATCGACTATTTGCTGCCGCATTCCACCTGGGAGCACCCGCCCCCGAATCCCTCCGGATCACCGACCCCGTACGCCGACTGGCTGCTGACGGTTTTCGACCTCTGGGAGAAACAAGGGCGCAGGATTCCCGTACGGACGTTCGAGTCCGTGCTCAGCACTCTGCGCGGCGGCCCCAGCCTGACCGAGGCGATGGGACTCGCCCCCTCGGACCTCGCGGTGGTCGAGACGGACGGCAGTTTCGAGCAGGCGGACTCGCTCAAGACGGCTTTCGACGGAGCGGCGGCCACCGGGTACGACGTCTTCCGGCACGGCTTCGAGGAGTTCGCCCGGCACGAGGGGGTGCTGGCCCGCCAGCGCGGACTCGCCGGTGTCAGCGAGGCCTGCCGCCGCTGCCCGGTCGTCGACTCCTGCGGCGGTGGCCTGTACGCCCACCGCTACAGTCCCGAACGCGGTTTCGACAACCCCTCCGTCTTCTGCGCCGACCTGCGCGCCCTGGTGGACGGGATCGCCGAGCGGGTGACCTCGCGGGCGCTGTCCCCGGCGGTCTGCCGTGCGGACGCCCTCGGTTTCTCCCAGCTGGAGCTGGACCGGACCCTGCTGCGCGTCACACACGACGACCTGGCGCCGAGGCCGGACTGGGAGGACGCCTGGCGGGCCCTGCTGGAACTGGACTCCGACGACAGCACCGCCCCGCACCTCAACAACGTCCTCGCCCACCCGTACGTCCGCACCTCGCTGCTCCGGTCCCGGTACGAGGCCGCCGACCTCCCCCGCTTCATGGCGCTGGCCTTCACGGCGGCGGTGCGGGCCGGCGCCGATGTGACGCTCCGCTGGGACCAGCCCGAACGCGCCCTCCATCTCCCGACACTGGGCACGTACACCCTGGCGGAGCCCGGCCGGATCGAGGTCAAGACGACGACGGACGGCTTCTGGGTGTGCGACGACTCGGGCTCCGAACAGGTGCAGCTCACCGGCGCCGCGCCCACCTCCCGGTGGCGCCCGCTGGAGACCGTACGACCGCCCGGCCGCCCGCCCCTCCTGATCGACGACGCGGACCCGTACCGCGACTGCTTCTCCGTCCCCCTCGCCACCGACCCAACCCCGACGTCGTTCGCCGCGCGCTTGGCACAGGCGTACGAACTCCTGAACGCACACCTGCCCCGATGGGCCGAGGACCGCAACGCGTTCCAGGTCACGACCGTCACCCCGCTCGCACCGGGCAGCGGCCTGCGACTCGGCGGACACGGGCCGGGGGCACTGGGCGTCGCGGTCGACTTCACACCGGAGGACTTCGCACGCGAGCTGCCGCGCCTGGGGCGGCGGACCAGGTTCACCTCCCTCCGGGAGACAAGCGACCTGAACGTCCTGGGCAACCGCGCCGGCCGCCTCCTGGACGAGGCCTTCGAACAACTCGGCAACTCCCGCCCCGAGGCCGCCGTACGAGCCCTGGTGGAACTGACGGCACTACCGGAACACGAACTCACGGAAACGGGCGCGGTGTTGGCGGCCCAACTATGGACGGAGTGGTCCACCCATGCCTGACCAACCGGGGCTGCTCGCAGCCCGTCCGGCACCATCCAGCGCCGGCCGGCACCATCCAGCCCGTCCGGCGTTTGAGGACGAGCGCGTCCAGCGCGACAGGGGGGCCTGGGGGCGCAGCCCCCAGAAGGATGGGACGGGTAAGGGCGGCGGGGGCGAAGAAACCCACCCGGACCCCACCGCCCAACTACGGGACGTACTAGCCGAGTTGGACATCCGCCCCACCACCCCCCTCCTCGTCCACGCCTCCCTCCACGGCACCGGCCTCGCCCCCTCCCTCGTACGCGACACCCTCCTCACCACCCTGGGCCCCGCAGGGACCCTCGTCGTACCCGCCTTCACCCCCGAGAACTCCGACACCTCACGGTCGTACCGCGCCGCCACCGAGGGGATGACCGACAAGCAGAAGGCCACGTTCCGCGCCTCGATGCCCCCCTTCGCACCGGACACCACGCCGTGCCGCTCCATGGGCGCACTGGCCGAATGTGTACGGACCACTCCGGGCGCCGTACGCAGCACGCACCCCCAGACCTCGTTCGCCGGACTCGGCCCGAGAGCCGCCGAGTTGCTCGACCGGCACGACCCGCACTGCCATCTCGGGGAGCGCTCACCGCTGGCCGCGCTGTACGCGGCGGATGCCCAGGTCCTGCTGCTGCGCGTCGGGTTCGAGGTGTGCACCGCGTTCCATCTGGCGGAGTACCGGACCACAGCGCCCCCGCCCCGGCGTACGTACCGGTGCGTGGTGGGCAGGACCGGGAACTGGATCTCGTACGAGGATCTCGCCCTGGACGACAGCGACTTCGGTGTGATGGGGAAGCGGCTGCCGCGTGAACTGGTGGTGGAGCGGGAATGGGCCGGGAAAGGGGTCGCTCTCTTCGGGATGCGCGCCGTCGTGGACCACGCAGTCGATCAGATGGCCGGTTATCGCACCGGAATGACGTAAAACAAGCAACCCGGGCGGCCCTCCCGTCGGGCACATTGTTGGTTCCGGTCAGGTGGCCCCGGCGGCGGGGCGCACCGACGGGCAGGGGGGCGTGTGGACATACCTGAACGGGGTCGGGAACGGGTGCCGGACACCCAGCCCTATTTCTTCCTCTCCTACGCCCACACACCAGCGTGGGGCACGGGCGGCGGAGACCCCGATCACTGGGTGCACGTGCTGTACCGGGACCTGTGCAACCACATCATGGCGCTCACCGATCTGCCCGCCGGCTCCCAGGCCGGGTTCATGGACCGGGAGATGCGCTCCGGCGAGGGCTGGCCGGAGAAGCTCAGTGAGAACCTGGCCAAGTGCCGGGTGTTCGTACCGCTGTTCTCGCCCCGCTACTTCACCAGCGAGATGTGCGGACGCGAGTGGTTCGCCTTCCACGAACGGGTGTTGCACGCCAAGGCCATCGGCGCAGGCTCCACGTCCGCCATCGTCCCGGCTCTGTGGACACGCGTGGACTACGACCAACTCCCGGACTCCGTACGGCACATCCACCTCGATCACGCGACCTACGGCGACCGCTACGCCGCCAACGGGATCTACGGCCTGATCAAGCTCAACCGGCTGCACGACGAGTACGAGGAGACCGTGCTGGGTCTTGCGCAGCGGATCGTGCGGGTCGCCCACGAGTCGCCGCTGCCGCCGAGCAGACCCCGCAACTACGAGCACACGCCCAGCGCGTTCAAGCCGCGCGGCTCGGGCCCCCGGCACATCCACCTCACCGTGGCCGCGCCGACTCGGGACAGCGTCCCCGAGTACCGCGACATCCGGCCGTACGGCGAGGACTCGCAGGACTGGAACCCGTACCACGGCGAGTCCACTCGTCCGCTGCCCGCGCTCGCCGAGGAACTCATCCGTTCCCTCGACTACCGGATCACGATCTCCTCCTTCGACGACGAGGACACCGGGGAACCGCCGGCGCTGTCCGTCGAGGGATCCCCGGACGACCACGGCGACCACGGCGACAAGGACGACAAGGCGGTGGGCAGGCCGGGCATCCTGCTGGTCGACCGATGGGTGCTGACGGACGAGGAGCGGCGTCGGCGGCTCAAGACCTTCGACACCCATGCCCGGCCCTGGGTGAGTGCGATCGTCCCGTGGAACCGCCTCGACCTGCAGTGTCACAGTCCGGAGGGACGGCAGCTCTCCGAGGAGCTGGAGCGCACCCTCCCGCTGATCCTGGACCGTGGCCGGCGCGCCGACTGCCGGATCGCCGTGACCGGCGTACCCACACTGAAGGCCTTCACCGACGTGCTGCCCGCCGTCGTGGCCCATACGACCAGGCAGTTCCTCAAGCACGCGGAGGCACATCCGCCACCGGGCACGCGCACGCCCAGGCCCCGGCTGATGGGCCCCGTCCCGCCGCATTACCCGGAAGAGGGACCCGACAACGGAGGAGAAGCATGACGGCCGTGCAGAACGGACGCATCATCACCTTCTACTCGTACAAGGGCGGTACCGGGCGCACGATGGCCCTGGCCAACACGGCGTGGATCCTCGCCGCGAACGGCAAACGGGTGCTGGCCGTCGACTGGGACCTGGAGGCGCCGGGCCTGCATCGTTTCTTCCACCCGTTCCTGGAGCCCAACGCGCTGGTGGCCACCACCGGGGTCATCAACATCATTCACGACTACGCATGGGCCGCGACCACCGGACCGCAGCACACCGACAACTGGCAGGACGACTACGCGAACGTCGAACAGCACGCCATCTCCCTCACCCCGGAGCGGCTCGGGCTGAGCTTCCTGGACGGCGGTTCGCTCGACTTCCTGTCCGCGGGCCGCCAGGAGCCCGCCTACTCGGCGACGGTGTCCTCCCTGGAGTGGGACAACTTCTACGACCGGCTGGGCGGCGGCGACTTCCTCAAGGCACTGCGCGCCAACATGAAGAGGTCGTACGACTATGTCCTGATCGACAGCCGTACCGGACTGTCGGACAACGCGGACATCTGCACCATGGAGATGCCCGACGTCCTCGTGGACTGCTTCACGCTGAGCGACCAGTCCCTGGACGGCGGCGCCGCGGTGGCCCGCAGTGTCGAGGGCAGCTCCCTCCCCCACCCGATCCGGGTACTGCCCGTGCCGATGCGCATCGACGAGGGCGAGAAGGACAAGGTGGACGCCGGCCGGGCCCTGGCCAGGCTGCGGTTCCAGGGGCTGCCCAGGGGGCTCAAGGGCGAGAAGCTGGGCCCGGACGAGCAGACGGCGTACTGGGGCAGCGTCGAGATCCCGTACCGCCCGTACTACGCGTACGAGGAGACCCTCGCCACCTTCGGCGACGCGAAGGGCGACCCCAAGTCGCTGCTGTCCGCGTTCGAGCGGCTCACCCAGGTGATCTCCGACGGCGAGGTCACCTCGCTGCCGCCGATCCCCGAGCCGGTGCGGCTGCGCTGCCGCGACGCGTACCTCAGGCGGCGCCCGCTGACCAGCGCGGCCGATGTGGTCGTGGCGTACACGGCGGAGAACCGGATGTGGGCCGACTGGGTCGAGTCGCTGCTCAAGCGGGTCGGCTGCAACGTCGTGCCGCACGACATCTCCGGCGGACCCGTCGAGCGCACGGACGCGGCCACCCGCACCCTGGTCCTGCTGTCGACCGCGTTCCAGAAGTCCCGCTACGCCGACGCCGTCTGGCGCACCCTCACCGACGTCGGCCCGGACACCCCGCCCGGTACGACGGTGCCGCTGCGGGTCGACGAGGTGCGGCTGCCCGAGTCCTACCTCAACCTCAACCCCGTGGACCTGCACCGGTTCGACGAGGCGCAGTGCGCCGCCGCGCTGCTGCGCGCCCTGGGGCTGCCCGGGCAGGCACCGGAGGGCGGCCCGCACGCGGCCCGCTTCCCCGGCAACGTCCCGGCGTACCTGAGCGCGCCGCAGCGCAACAACACGTTCACCGGCCGCAACGCCATCCTGGAGCGGATACGGGACCAGCTCGGCGGCGGTGTCTCCGCAGGCCCCTCGAAGCCCCAGGTCCTGTTCGGGCTCGCCGGTGTGGGCAAGACCCAGGTCGCGCTGGAGTACGTACACCGCTTCATGGGCGACTACGACCTGGTGTGGTGGACGTCCGCCGAGCACGAGGACGACATCGTGGCCTCGCTGGCCGAACTCGGCGCCCGGATCGGCGCACCCGGCCGCGATGACATCACCATGGCCAGCAAGGAAGCCCGGCAGATGCTGTCCCGGGGCACGCCGACCAGCCGCTGGCTGCTGGTCTTCGACAACGCCGACGACCCGGACGTGCTGACGCCGTATCTGCCGACGGGCGGCAGCGGGCACATCCTCGTCACCTCCCGCAACAACCCGGCCTGGGAGAAGCGGGGTTCGACGCAGCTGGTCGACATCTTCCTGCGCGAGGAGAGCGTCGAGCACCTCACCCAGCGGGCCAGGGGGCTGACCCCCGAGGAGGCCGACCAGGTGGCGACGGCGGTGGGCGATCTGCCGCTGGCCGTCGAGCAGGCGGCGGCCTGGCTGGCCGAGACGGCCACCCCGGTCGAGACCTATCTGCGGCAGCTGGCGGAGCAGACCATCGACGTCCTGGACCTCAACCGCCCCGCCGACTACCACAAGACGGTCGCCGCGACCTGGAACGTGTCCATCTCCCGGCTGAAGGAACGTTCGCCCGCCTCGGTACGGCTGTTGCAGCTGTGCGCGTTCCTGGCCCCGGAGCCGATCTCCTCCGACCTGCTCTACAGCAAGGAGATGATCGACGCCCTCAAACCCTACGACCCCGCGCTGCAGGAGCCGCTGCTGCTCGGCCGGGTCGTCCAGGAGATCGGGCGGTTCGCGCTCGCCAAGGTGGACCAGGTCAGCAACAGCATCCAGGTGCACCGGCTGGTCCAGGTCGTGATCCGCGCGCAGCTGTCCAAGGAGGAGCAGGGCCAGGCCCAGCACGTCGTGCACACCGTGCTCGCGGGCGCCCGGCCCGACGGCGACGAACCGATCGACGACCCCGAGAGCTGGCCCCGGTTCAACGTCATCTGGCCGCACCTCACCACCACCGACGCCCGCAGCTGCGCCGAGAGCGAGACACGCCGGCTGCTCATCGACCGGATCCGCTACTACTGGAAGCGCGGCGACTTCCCCAACGCGCAGAAACGCGCCGAGGACCTGCTGAAGCACTGGAAGACACTGCTCGGCGAGAACGACGTGCAGTATCTGTACCTGCGCGGCCAGCTCGCCAACGTGCTGCGCTCGCAAGGGCGTTACATCGAGGCCCGGGACATCGACACCGAGCTGCTGGACCGCCAGCGCACGGTCCTGGGTCCCTCGCACCCGCACACGTACGTCACCACCTCCAGCCTCGCCAGCGACCTCGCCGCCCTCGGTGACTACCGCTCCGCGGTGGACCTCGCCCGCGAGGCGCACGACGGGTTCAGCGAGATCTTCCACGAGTCCCACCCCAGGACCCTGAACGCGGCCAACAACCTCGCCCTCGCCCTGCGCATGGTGGGCCGCTACGGCGAGGCCCGCGACCTGGACCAGGAGACGCTCGACCGGCGTATGCGGGTGCTGGGTCCGGAGCACCCCTACACGCTGGCCTCGGCCGAGGGACTGGGCCGCGACCTGCGCGAGGTCGGCCGGTACGCGGAGTCGGTGTCGGTGCTGTCACAGGCGTACGACACGCACAAGCGGATCCTCGGCAAGGAGTTCCCGGGCACGCTGCGGTGCGCCAAGTCCCTGGCGGTGTCGCTGCGCCGGGCGGGGCAGTTCGAGGACGCCCGGCGGCTCACGGCGGCGACCCAGGACCAGTACCGGGCCCAGTACAAGGAGCCGACCCCGGACTCGCTGGCCTGCGATCTGAACATGGCGGCCGACCTGTTCGCGGCGGACGAGCGGGAGCGGGCGCGCGAGGTGGCCCGGGAGGCGCTGGCGAGGTACATGGAGGTGCCGGGCGAGGCTCATCCGTACACCCAGGCCGCGTTCAACAACCTCGGTATCTACCACTGGGGTTGCGGCGACACGGAGAAGGCGGACACGGTGTTCCGGCAGGTGCTGCGGCGCATGGGCGAGGTGCTGGGCGAGCAGCACCCGCACTCCCTGTTCTGCGGGATCAACTACGCCAACGTGCTGGCCGGCCAGGGCCGTCTGGAGGAGGCCCGGGACCTGGAGGAGAACGCTGTGGTCACCCTGCGCCAGATCCTGGGGCCGCATCATCCGGAGACTCTGGCCGTGGTCGCCAACTCGGCTCTGACACTGGGTGAGTTGGGCCACGAGGCGGAGGCGGCACGGCGGCACGGCGAGGCGCTGGCGGAGCTGCGGAGGCTGCTCGGCGACGAGAACGGGATCACCCGGTTCGCGAGCAGCAGGCGGCGGGTGTACCGGGATCTGGAGCCGCTGGCGGTGTGAGGACGCGGTACGCGGGCTCAGTGCGGGGGGACGTCCGCGAGCAGCCAGTTGAGGGCGTTGGGCAGTGCGCGCAGGGCCGCGAAGTGGGCCGCCGCCGGTTCCAGGACGGCCGTGGCGCGCGGGATACGGGCGGCCAGCCAGGAGGAGTGCGAGGCGGGCGAGAAGACGTCCTTCCCGCCGTGCCACAACAGCACCGGCACATCGATCTGTGCCGGGTCGAAGCCCCACGGGCCGGTCAGCGCGAGGGCGTCGTCGATCCAGCCGTACGGTGAAGTGCGCAGCGCCTCTAGGTAGGTGCGCAGCAACATGGACCGGATGGTGCTGTCGGAGACGATCATCCGGTCGTCGTCGGTGAGGTCCAGGCGCAGTTCCTCCAGCAGCTTCGCCGGATCGCTGCGGATGGCCGCCGAGCGCGGAATGAGCCGGGCGGCGAACCGCTCCGGATCGGTGAACGCGGTCCGGAACTCGCTGACGTTGGATGGCGCCATGCCCGCGAACCAGTCGAGTCCCTCCGCGTCCCTCGGCGCGAGCCCGACCAGCGCGGCGGCCCGGGTCACCCGGTCCGGCAGCAGCGCGGCGCAGGCGAGGGCGTGCGGGGCGCCGCCGGAACGTCCGGCCACCGCGAACCGGTCGAGCCCGAGGGCGTCGGCGACCACGGAGACATCGTCCACGACGTCGGCGACCCGACGGCCCGCCTTGCGGTCCGAACCGCCGTATCCGGGCCGGTCGTAGCTGATGAGGCGGGCGCCGCGCTGGTGGAGGTACATCGCGCGGGGCCGGGGGCCGACCCGGCTGCCGGGTGTGCCGTGCAGCAGGAAAACGGGGTATCCATGCGGATCCCCCGAGATCTCGACCCGCAGCCGCCGCCCGTCCGCGGTCCGCACATGGTCAGACACCACCGCCGCGTCTCCCTCCCCTGGCCGAATGACTTGACCTCACCGACCGGGACCACGCTGCCCGATCCCTGCCCGGATGGACAGGGGGCGAAACGGGCAAACACGGCCCACCCGCCTTGTCCGGCCCATCTTCCTCGCCCCCGCCGCCCTTACCCGTCCCATCCCTGGGGGCTGCGCCCCCAGACCCCCGCCATCGGCCTGAACGGCCTCGTCCTCAAACGCCGGACGGGCTGAAATGCCCCGGCCGGCGCTGAAGACGTACC
>NZ_JBSFDA010000067.1:0-51095 GCF_053593675.1 Streptomyces sp. NPDC002156
TGCCAGCCGTGGCCGTCCAGTTCGTAGCCGTCCTCGGGTGCGGGCACCGCCGCGTCGGCCAGCGCGTGGGCGAGATCCGTGAGCCCCGGTTCCTCCGGGTCGAGGTACTCGATGACCCGGTCCCAGCCGGGATCCCGCCCCGCTCCCTCGTCACCGCGTGCCTCGTCTGCCGGGGGCCTCGGTGCGATTGCCTCACCGCTGCTCACGGCAGGCACCGAGGGCGCGGGGACGACCCCGACGGACGCGAGCTCGTCCGCCGGTGAGGGCACCGGCGTACGTGTCGACGTCAGCCAGCCCTCCCCGCCGGTCACGGTGAGCACCTCGGGGGCGAAGCCGTCGAGCATGCTCGACGTCAGCTGGGCACTGTCACCACCGCCGTGCTCCAGGAACTGCAGCACGTTGCTCCAGTACAACCAGGCGCGCCAGCGCCGCTTGTGGGCCGGCTCGTCGGCCAGGGCCGCGTCACTGTTGTCCAGGACGCTGAGCCCTGTCCACACGGGCGGGGTGCGTCTGCCGTCGGCGGCCAGCACCAGACGGCAGCCCGACGCGTCGGGGCCGGACAGCAGCCGTACGGGTCCGGCGCCCCCGGCGGGCATGCCGCCGCGCAGCGCCGCCCGGAGGCCCTCGCCGACGCCTTCGCCGGTGAGCGCGGTGGCGCGGACCCCGTCCGCCCCGCTGAGCCCGGCGGCAGCCGCCTCCGCTCGTCGCCTCCAGCGTTCCGGGTCCGGAGAGCGCAGATAGGCCAGCAGCAACCGGGCCGGGTTGACCCACACCGTCTCGGCGAGTTCACCGGGCAGGCCCCGGCCTACGCGGTCGTAGTAGTCGCGGGCCCGCTGCTGTCCCGCCGCGCCGTACGGCTCCCACACGGGGGCGGCGGGGCCGGCTCCCGCGTACCCGGTGTCCTTGATCCGCTGACGCCACTCCTTGACGTCGTGGTAGGTCAGCTGGAACACGCGAAGGCCGTCCGCCCGGAGCCGGGTGCGCTTCATCGCGTCGTCCGCCAGGCGGTTGTGCTCACGGGTGGCGTGGTATGCGTAGCCGTCGAGGTACAGGGCCACGCGCGGGCCGGGGGTGTCCAGCCGTTCGAGGAGTATGTCGGGCCGGGTGCCGTCCAGGGCACGCTGCTGGGAGACACGCCAGCTCACGGTGGACCCGTCGGCCGCGGTGAGCCGCAGGTCGAGGGCGTACGTACCGGCGGAGGTCGTGTACGTGTCCGCCGCGGCCTTCGACTCGGCCAGTTTCGCCCAGTCCTGGAGGGTGTCGATGAAGAGGATCTCCAGGTCGCTCTCGGCCTGTCGTTGCAGCGGGATATGACGTGTCGTCGCCACCGGTGAGGTGCGCCACCGCTCACCGTCGGCGCCCAGCAGCTCGTCCAGCATCTGGCGGACCTCGTTGCGGCTGACCTTGTCGTAGTCGGCGGCCGGTACCCGCCGCAGCAGGCACTGGTGGCAGCCGTCGAGCCCCTTCTCGCGGCACGCGCAGCCCTCGATGACGTCCCGTGCCCTGAGCAGCACCTCCCGGAAGCCGTCGGCGGACGCCAGCCGGTGCAGATAGCCCGTGCCGCCCGGCAGCCGGTCGTAGACGACGAGGAAGCGCCTCGGCCAGTCCGCGTCCAGGTCGCCCGCGTGGTCGGGCATAGTCGCCTCGGCGATGTCGATGTGGTCGGGATCGCCGCCGTAGCGGGCCGCGATCCCCACGAACAGGGCGGCGGTGAACGACGCGAGCCGCTCCTTGACGCGTGCCACCGACGCGGGCAGCAGAATGCGCACGGCCTCGGTGGTCAGTTCGTGAGCGAGCAGCAGCGGCACGTCCTGGCCCTTGCCCTGCTGTTCACCCGCATCGGTCACCGGCTTGCGGACACGGCGCCGCGCGCACCACAACTGATGGTGGTGGGCGGCCGGGGTGCTCGCCGCCCCCGACTCGGTGAGCGCGTGCTGCGGTACGTCCACCACCGGTCGGCCGTCGGCCGTGGCGCCGCCGCACTCGGTGCAGACGTAGAACGGGTTGATCCGTACGTCCTGTCCGGCGAGCGGCACCGTGCTGCTGCCGTCCTCGCGGTCCAGCCCGAGGTTCAGTGTCCGGATCGTGGCGTGGCGGGTGAAGTCCACGCCGAACACGGCGGTGTCGTGCCGCCAGGAACCGGGCGCCAGACGGTCGGGGTCGATGTCCACGGTGGTGAGGACCGCGTAGCGCCTGCGGTCCCGTTCGTCGTGGTCGTCGCGGACCCGGGCGTCGTCGCGTTTGTCGCGGGACAGGACCCGCCTGGGCCGCAGTACGCGCTGGACACAGCCCGCGTCGGCGATCTCCCGGCCCTGGCAGCGCGGGCACGGATCGGTGTTGTGCTCGGCGTTCCGCTCCTCGGTGCGGACGTATCCGCAGGCGGGGCAGAGCCGCCACACCGACCAGGCGCGGCGCTCGGGAGTGCCGACGTCGAGGGCGCGCACCACGTGGCGGTAGCCGTTGACGTAGAAGCTGTTGCCGGGGGCGAGTTCGGTGAGGGCCAGCTTGCGGGACCGCTCGTAGTCCCGCGTCTCACTGCGGTACACCTTGCGGACGGCGCCCCGCTCGGCGGCTCCCACCCCGTCGGTGTCGTCCTCCTCCGGCGTCTCCGTCCAGTAGAGCGTCGCTTCCAGCTGGGTGGTGGTGTCCGTCAGGCTGTAGTTGGGCAGCAGCCCGAGGTCCACCAGGGTGGCGTGAGCGCTGGACTGGCTCAGCTCCCGCAACAGGTCCCCGGCACCCCGCCGCTCGGCGAGCAGTTCGCGCCGTTCCCGGGCCTGCGACTCGTCGGACTGGGCCAGCTGCTCCGCGGCCTCGTCGATCGCCGCGATCCGGCGGCGCAGCTCCTCGCGCCGCCCCGTCCAGTCCTCCTCGGCCTCCTGCAACGCCCGCGCGATCCCGCTGGTCGCGTACGCCCGGAGTTCCTCCGCCGCGTACGCGGAGACGCCCGCCCCGTCGGAACTGTCGGTGTCCCGGCCGTCGCCGGCGTCGGGGAACAGGTCCAGGAACTCCTCCACGAGCGCCGCTCCGTGCGTGCGCGCGGCGTCCGCGAGGTCCTCGCACCACCCGCTGGTGCCGAAGAGGGCGGAGGACAGCCGGGGGAGCGGTGCGAGCACCTCGCCGTCGGAGGTCCGCAGCTCGCCACGGGCCGCCAGGTCCAGCAGCCGCGCCGTGTACTGGCGGCGCAGGATCTCCACCGCCGACAGATAGCAGCCCGGCGGCAGGATCGTCCCGGCGATCATCTCGCGCGGCTCGTCCAGGTAGTACAGGTCGCGCGCCTTGCGTCCGCCGAACGCGACGATCAGCGCGTTGCCCGTGCGGCGCCCGGCGCGTCCGGCCCGCTGTACGTAGTTGGCGGGACCGGCCGGCAGGGAGCCGAGCAGTACGGCGGACAGGTCGCCGATGTCGATACCGAGTTCCAGCGTTGGGGTGCACGACAGCACATTGGGGTCGGTGTAGTGCGTACCCGTCTTGAAGGCGCGCTCGACGCGCTCCCGTTCGGGGCGGCTGAGCATGCCCGTGTGCTCGGCGGTCACCACGCGGAACGTGCCGCCCGTCAGATAGAGGCGGCGGTAGTAGTCGCCGGTGTAGTCCCGTTCCGGTACGAGTGGGCCCGATCCGAAGCGGGACACCTCGGCCTCGGCGCCGGACCGGTCGGCCCGGGGCGCGGTCAGCAGCCCCTTGCACCGGTAGCGAGGGCAGGGATGCCCGTACCAGCGGGTGAGGCGCTCGGGCGCCACGACCTGCTGCCAGCGGCAGTCCTCGCAGTTCACGAAGGCCTTGTTGACGACGGCGTCGTCGAGGAGCCGCACCTCGATGTGGCCGGGCTGCAGCCCGTAAACCCGGGTCTGCCGGTCGCGGGCGGTCCGCACCGAGAGGACGCCCGCGTCGGCGAGGGCGGGCAGCAGCCTGCGCAGGTACTCGGTGGCCCCGGCGGCGTCCAGATCCAGGCATCTGCGGGTCCAGTCCTGGTACCACCCCAGGCGTCCTGTGACCGAGTCGAACTCCGTCTTGTCCTTCTGCCCGTCCAGCAGGAACCGCGGCGGGGCGACTCCCTCGGGGAAGGCGGGCATGCCGTCCGGCCTGCGCCCGGAGATGAGATACCGGTCGGCGCCGACTTCCTTGATCCAGGTGTCGAGCCAGCGGTGCCGCACCGCGCCGCGCAGCCGTAGCCGCTCCAGCAGGCCCCGGACGTACGCGAGATAGCGCTCGGGTGTGGGCAGCCCGCCGACCGCCAGCAACTGGCCGGGCAGGGTCAGGTGCAGGTCCCGCGCCAGGTCCGTGACCCGGTCCGGGTCCGCCACGGCGACCTCGGCGGCGGCGGTCCGAGTCAGTTCCAGGGTGCGGCCCATGCGGCTGCGCAGCCCGAACTCCATCACCGTCGCGAACGCCAACCGCTCCCCGATCAGCCGCCAGGTCCGCGCGTCGCCCGTGCCGCGCCCGGAGAGCAGCCGGTCGACGCCCGGTTCGTCGTGCAGATCGGGGGGCACTACTGCAGCCAGTGCCTCCGGGTCGTCGACCGAGTCCAGGACATGGCCGATCAGGTCGTTCAGCGCGGTCGGCGCACCGGACTCGTCCAGGTTGTGGGCCAGGAGCGAGCGGAGCGAGAACTTGTACGAGGCGTTGGCGACGTATCCCGCCCGGTGGGCCGCGTCCTGCGTGGAGTCGTTGAACAGCAGCGTCTTGCGCTCCTCCGGGACGAGCGCGATGTCGCCGCCGGTGAACAGCTGAGTGACCGTCGCGGAGGCGAGGGCCGCCTGGGCCGTGCCGAGGAAGCGGATGCTGTTGTCGGTGTGGCAGGCCGGGCACCGGTCGTCCTTGGCGGCCCGGTCGGCGGTCTTCTTGTCGAGCACGGCCAACGTGAACCAGGCGTCGACGAGATCTCCGTCGTCCCCGGTGGTCGGCAGTCGGTAGGTGCCCTGCCCGCCGTCCAGCACCACCACCGACAGTGGGTCGACGCCGCCGTCCGAAGGGCGTGCCCCGGTCAGCGCGTCGAGGGCCTGCTGTCGCTCGCGGCCGGTGGCGGAGATGAAGTAGCGGACACGTCGCTTGTCCCGGCCCACCCCGGCCCGCCAGATCCGGTCCTGGGCCATCACGAGCTGCTGCGGGTCGGTCTCGGGGGAGAGAGCGGCCCAACCGGAGCGTCCGCAGTTGCGGCAGTACACGGCGGGCAGGTGCACCTGGGCCGGGCGTGGCGCGGTGTCGGTGCCCGGCAGCGGCTGACTGCCCGCGGACGACGGATAGCTGCCGGACGAGGCGTCCGGGTCCTCGTCACCGGGCGGCGCGGCGTTGAGCGCGGCCCGGCGGGCGGCGGTGCGGTCGTCCTCGTACCAGCGGAACTCGGGGGTGCGGCCCACCCCGCGCAGAACCCGGGTCACGGGCCGCACCCACAGGTGTGCCTCGATGTGCAGCAGCGGCCGGGGTCTGCGCGCGTCGGAGTCCGGGTCGCGGGCGGCCGACAACAGCGCCACGAACCGGGACAGCGCCTGCAGCACCAGCAGAGGGTTCTCCCGCGCGGTGCGGCCCCAGGTGTAGCCGAACCGGGCGAGCCGTTCCCGCAGCGCCCACTCGTCCAGTGGCTCCCCGCTGAGCAGTGACAGCACACCGTGGGTGAAGTCGTGCCGCTTCAGCAGCCGTCCGATCCGGAAGGCGTCCAGGCCGAAGCGGCCCAGCATCCGGGCGGCGAGGGCGTCCAGGTCCAGCAGGTGGGGCCGGGCCTCGACGTCCGGTCCGCCGGACACCGCCACGACCTCCTGCGGGGTCGGCGGTTCCGGCAGTTCGTAGTCCACGGTGCCGGTGAACTCGTCGGCGGTCATCCGCTCCTCACCGATGACCGCGTCCGCCGGGAACGGCATCCCGAACACCCGCGCCGCCACATCGAGGATGCCCCCGGCCTCCTTGCCCGGCGCACCCTCACCCAGCGTCGCCGAGGTCGCCACCGGGCAGATCGACCCCAGCGGTCTGCCGGGCCTGGACGCGCCGGTGGCGGCGGCCAGCCGGCGCAGCAGCATCGCCACGTCGGTGCCCTGCGCGCCGTCGTACGTGTGGAACTCGTCCAGCACGACGTACGCGGGCTCGGCGCCGTCCCACAGCATGCGGTCCTCTCCCCGCTGCAACAGCAGGTCGAGCATCTTGTAGTTGGTGATCAGCACGTCCGGCGGCGAGACACGCATCTCTTCGCGGCGCGTCATCACCCGCCGGAAGTCGGTGTCGGGCCGATCCCCGATATAGAGCCCCGCCGTGACCTGGGCCAGCTCAGGCCGCGCCAGGTACTCCCCGATGCGCCCGGCCTGGTCGGTGGCGAGCGCGTTCATCGGGTACAGCAGCACGGCCTTGATCCCGGCTCGCCCCTCGGCCTTCTGCCGCCGGCAGTGGTCCAGTACGGGGATCAGGAACGACTCGGTCTTGCCGGACCCGGTGCCGGTGGTCACCAGGGTCGGCCTGGCGGACCCGTGCAGCGTGGACAGCCGCGCCCATGCCTTGGCCTGATGCCGCCACGGGGCGAACCCGGGGAACCCGGCGGACCACTCAAGTTCCCGTTCCCACCCGCCTTCGGCGACATGGAACGGCGTCCTGATCCGCAGGTAGGGCCCGCGGAAAATGCCGGTCTCGGGATGCCCGAGGAAGCGTTCGAGTGCGCCGCGGGTGTCCTCGTCGGCGAGGGCGTACGTCGTCGTGAGGTACTGCGTCAGACTGCCGCGGAGCTGCGCGGCGGCCATGGTGGGCTTCACGACGGTCCCCCTTGCGATGCCGGTGCCCTGGTGATCGGTACCACCGTATAGGGGGTGGCTGACAGTCCCATACGGTGGTGAACCGGGCCTGACCTGGTTAGGCGGCCTTCTTCCAGTTGGCCAGTTCCTCGGCGAAGTCGCGGAACGACCGGTTGTTGCCGGCGGGGCGCCCGGTGACATAACCGCCCTTGACCGCCTCCTCCATGATCTTGGGAGCGTGGGACTCGCTGTACGGAGGTTTCCCGAGGCTCTTGGCGAGGTGCTCTTTGGCCTTCATGATTTGGCCGAGATCGCGGCGGCGTTCGGCCTCCTTGAGCTGCCAGCCTGGCTTGACCTTGGGGAACGCTTCGGGGAAGAGCATCAGCCAGGCCTCCATCTCGTAGGCGGCCAGGGCCAGAGCGGAAGGGCAGCATTCCCTGAAGGCGGCGCGCATCTCCTCGGTGATGCGCCTGCGCACACTGTCGTACTTCTCGTCGGCGACCGCGTCGAAATCGACGTGTATGACGACCCCGGCCAGTTTTGCCGTGTCCGCATGGCCCTGAGCGAATCGCTTGATCTCCTGAAGGCGGGGAGAAAGCGTTGCCTGGGCACGCGCCAGCCGGACGGGCTTCCTCATGAACTTCACTTCCGGGCAGGACCCCGGATAGAGCGCGGGAATCAGGTGCTGGAGCACCTTGCAGTCGTTCGGGTCCTCACCGGCGACCACGATGACCGAGCGCTGACGGCCGCGAACAGGCTTCGGGCTCACAGGGCACCCCCGAGAGCACCCGAGTACCAGAGATCTCCCAGCGGCTCGAACTCGGACTTCTCGACGACCCGCTGAATGTCCTCCAGGCTCCGAGCCGGGATGTGGGACGCACCGCTCGGGCGACGTTCGCACACGATCAATTCCTCGGGTTCCAGCTCGTTGACGAGGACTGGCGAATGCGTGGTCACAAGGAACTGGCCGTGAGCGCTGGCCTCGCGGAGCCTGAGCGCCAGAAGACTCAGCACATGCGGGTGGAGGCCGTGATCGATCTCTTCGATGCACGTCAGCAACGGAGGCTCCGGATCATGAATGACCGCGAGCATGCACAGGGCGCGGACAGTGCCCCAGGACGCGTCAGCCAGGCGGGTGCGCCCTCGCAGGCGTTCTTCCTCCAGTTCCACTTCGACCAGGCCGGAACCAGGAAGGAGGGACATATGAATGTTCCGGATCTGGGGGACCGCGGTCCTGATGTCCTCCAGGAGAAGTTCCCATGCCTCTCCATGTTCCTGGAGACCCAGCAGAAAGTCCGCCAGGTTGGAAGCGTCACCTTTGAGGTACCGCCCCGACTCACTGATGGGTGAGGGCCGCCGGGCGGCCCTCACGTCCGGGTCGAAGACCCGAATGCGGGAAAGATGCCGCTTCACTTCGCTGATGGCCTTCGCGGACGAACTGCCGTCCGGCCAGGGAACAACCTGGTTCTGGTGAAGGGCGGACACCATTCGGTCGACAGTGACCTGAACTTCTTCGCTGCCGCTCTCCGACGGGCTGTTGATGACGCAGGCATTGCTGGTCAGCTCGGCTGTCGACTCCGCGTTCGGACACGGGTGCTGGGTGAACCGCTCCTGTCGATAGAGCACATGCCCACGGTGCCGAGGTTCGGGGAGTCGGCGCTGAGAGACGCTCAACTCGTAGCTGTCCGGAGTTTCTTCCGATGCGAAGTCCGTCCAGATGCCCTCGACACCAATGGTGATCTTCGACATCGGAGTCCGGCCGCCTCGGAAGGCCAGGGCGTCGAACCCGCCACGTTCCTCCAGGGTCGGCTCGATCCCCTTGCGGGTCACGTCCCCCAGGAACTCCAACGCGTGCAGCACATTCGACTTGCCCGCCGCGTTCGGACCAACCATGACGGTCAGGGGCCCGAGCGGCAGCTTCGTGTCGGTCAGGGTGCGGAAGTTGCGCACTGTGAGACCGAGTATCCGGTGGTTCAAGCCTCGCGCCCATCGTGGAACGGCCGGGCCACGAAGACCCGGGCATCGAACTGGTCGGCGCACGGCGGACGGTTCCTGAGACAGGCCGCTGAGGGCTGCTCAGTTCCCCACGTGTGCCGTCCACTTGGCGCGTCCGACCACCGAGCATCACGAAGCGTACAACTTGCGTCACACCGTCACCAGGTACTTGCGCACTTCAGCCATTCGGACCGAAACGGCCCTCTTTCCTCACGCCTTGACGTGCACGGACCCTGACGGGAAGGGAAAGCGCGCGGGCAGTGCCGAGGGGGAGCCGCGATGTCCGAACCGCTCTACGTCCCCGTTCTGCCGGTCCGGCAGCATGCCCGGATCGCTTACGAACGCCTCCGGCCCGATATACAGGCGGCGATCGTGCCTCTCTGGAACCTCCCACCCTCTCCGGGGACGATCCCGGAGCAACTCAAGAGCGCCTACTGGCAGAAGGAACTGCGCCGGGTGAGGGGCGTGCACCGGCGCCATCCGGGCTGGATCGACGCCCCGTTCGCCGAGGCCGCGCAGATACCGGCACTCGCCGCGATCCTGGACGAGTGCACCGCGATCAACCGCCTGCTGCGCCCGGTGACCGGGCCGGAGCGGGACGAGGCCCAGCAGACAGCCGCGGTGGAGACCGCCCGCCGCTGTGGCTGCGGAGTCGGCATCCGTGTCCGTATGCCGGGGGAGTGGGACGGAGCCGTCGCCGAGGACGTCGGCGCGCTGCTGGACCGTATCGGCGGGGAGGTGCCCGTCGATCTCCTGCTGGACCTGGGCGGTGTCCTGCCCGGCCGCCCCGACGCGGGCAAGGAGGCGCTGCGCGCCCTCGACGCTCTCGTGGCACTGGCCGACGACTGGCGGACCGTCGCCGTGCTCGGCGGGGCGTTCCCCCAAGTCACGGATGACATGGTGCAGTTGGGAGAGCCGCACGACGAACCCCGCGCCGACTGGGACACGTGGCACGAGATACGGGCGATGCGCCGGGAACGCCTCTCACGGCTCAGGTACGGCGACTACGGAGTGCAGTCCCCCGCGTCCCTGGCCACGAAGCCGGGGGACGGAGGCCCGCCCTGGGGCGTCCTCCGCTACACCACCGACCGCTCGTTCGTGCTGTGCAAGGTGCTGAACGGCGGACCGGACCGCACGGCGGGCATCCGGGCCGCAGCCGGCCGGATCCGCGATCTGCCCGACTTCCGGAAGGCGGTCGCGAGCGCCGGGGAGACCTGGCTGCGCGACTGCGCCGACGGGCCCATGACGGACAGCGAGGGCACCGGCACCCACACCCAGTGGCTCTGGGCGGGCAACGTCCAGCACATGACGTACGTCGTCCGGTCCCTGCCCGGCACCTGAACCGGCCCCGGCGGAGGCGTCTCCCCACTCAGTCGAACAGCGGCGCCAGCACCTCATCGCCCGCCAGGATCCGCCACGCCGGCACCCGCACCGTGCGCCCCACCGGGCACGCCTTCGCTCCGTAGCCCCCGGACGGCAGCCCGGTCAGGAGGTCGCTCCGCGTGTGTGTCAGCCGTAGATGCCGTGCCGGGTCGACGCCGGGCGGTGGGCCGGGGTCGACCAGGACGGCCGTGTTCTCCCCGCCTCCCGTGAACAGCAGGTCCACCGGGTGGCCGCCGACCACCGCCGCCCGCTCCAGGTCGGTGATCCCACGCTCGGTCAGGTACCGCTGGAGCCGGTCGGCGAGTTCCTCGCGGAACCCGGTCGCCGGGGTCGCCGTCACCACCGGCCCGTCGGCCTCGTCCATGCTCGCCCCCAGAGGCGCCGAGCGCTCCGCGAGCAGGGTCGGCAGTCCGCTCTGCCCCTGCCAGAACGCGTGCGCCCCCACGGTGATCAGCTGGGACTTGGCCCGGGTCACCGCCACGTTCCACAGGTTGACCTGGCTCGCGACCCAATGGGTCGTCCTCGGCGGGGTGTTGTGCGTGGCCACCGGGCTCAGCACCATCACGTCGCGCTGCCCGCCCTGGAAGGCGTGCACGGTGCCGACCCGGACACGGTCGTCGTCGCGCCACACCCGCGCCAACGCATCCTTCTGCGCCCGGAAGGGCGTGACCACGCCGACAGTGGCGTCCTGCGGCAGCCGCGCCAGCAGTTCGTCCACCACCCGCCGTACGGCTTCCGCCTCCGTCGCGTTGCGCCAGGACCGTCCGTCGCCGCCCCGCGCCGACTCGCCGCGCGGTACGTCGACCCAGCCCAGCGCCGGCGCCGGATCGGCCGCCCTCACCGGGTCGAGGGCCGGGATCTGCCGCCGTACGTCGGTGAGCACCTGCAACTGGCCCGCGTAGCAGTAACCGTTGACGATGTCGGCGATCCGGGGGTGGCACCGGTAGTGCTCGTCGAGGAGCAGCGCTGAGTCACCGTGCTGCTCGGCCGCGTGGTACGAGGAGTACACGTGGTACGTGAGCCGGTGGTCCTCCAACTGCGCCGCGCTCAGCCCGGCCCGGACCCGCGCCTGCTGTTCCTGCTGAGGGGACACGCCGGGGATGTGTCCGAGCTGCATCGGGTCGCCGATGATCAGCGCCCGTCGGGCCCGGAACAGCAGTGGCAGCACCGAGGGGATGGAGCACTGGCTCGCCTCGTCGATGACGACGAGGTCGAACAGCTTCGGGGTCAGCTCCAGTTGCCGCACCGAGTGCGTGCTGACGGCCCAGCCCTTGATGTGCGCCAGCAGGTTCTTCTGGCTGCGCTGGAAGCCCGAGCGGCTCCGCAGCGCCTGGAGCCGCTGCTGCATGAGCCCACGCGCCCGTGTCAGCGTCTCGGCGGACAGCGCCCGCGACAACTCCGCCGACAGTTCGGAGAGCGTGCCCGCCGCCTCCAACCGTGACCGCCGCAGCCCGTCCTCGTCCCATCCCGTGTGCCGGGGGACGAGCGCCCGCACCTCCCGTTCCACGGCCACCGTGTCCGCCAGCGACTCCAGCAACTCCGCGCGTACAGGACGCCCGGTCGCCCACTCCGGCCACGACGGCCGGTCCCGCAGGTTCGAAGGATCCGGTCGGTTCGGAGGACTCGGGTGGTCCTCCTCCGCGTCGTCGGACACCGCCGAGACGAGCGCGGCCAGCGCCCGCCGCCGACGCCACGGGCCGAGCAGCCACCAGGGGGCCCCGGCCACCTTCCGCGCCCGGTCCTCCCACCGTCCCAGCGCGGCTGAGTCGTCCTCGCCCGGTGCCGCCCAGACACCCTCCAGGAGCGGCAGCGGCAGCTCCAGAGCTTCCACCCGTTCCTTCCGCTCCCGAAGCAGCTCCAGCAACCGCCCCTCCTCGTCGACGTGTCGCGCGGCCTCTGCCCGCAGTCCGTCGGCGGCCTTGCGCGCACTGCGCAACTGCCCGCCCACGGTGGCCGATCCGCGGCGCGGCGCCTGGGCGGGCTCGCCCAGCAGCCGCTCCAGCTTGGCCGCCTCCCGCACCAGCGCTTCGGTGTTGCCCGTCCGCATCAGCAGGCCGGGAGCGATGTCGTCGCAGCGTTCGGCGACGACGTTCACGGCCTCGTTGTTCGTCGAGGCGACCAGTACGGACTGCCCGGCGGCGACACAGGTGGTGACGACGGCCGTGACGACCTCGCTCTTGCCCGTGCCCGGCGGCCCGGTCGCCACCGTCAGGGGCCGTGTCATCGCCGAGGAGATGACCGACTCCTGGCTCTCGTTGCACGGCCCCGGAGCCACCACGGCGACGGACGACGCGCCCCGCGCACCGCCCTCACCGCCGCTCAGCAACGCGTCCAGGGCGGTGCCGGGGATCTGCCCGGTCCGGGTCGAGATCTGCAACAGGTTGTCCACCAGGGCCTCGGTGGCCTTGGCCTCCACACCCGAAGGCACCAGCAGTACGGCCGCGTTGTGCGCGCCGGGCCGCAGCGCCTGCATCACCGTCCGCTCGCTGAGCGCGGACGGGTCCAGCGGCTCCAGCTCCGGCAGCCCCAGCTCGTCCAGCAACTCCCGTACGGCGCGCAGCATCTGCGCGTCGTTGCCCTCCTGCCAGGACGGCTGCCAGCGCGCGACGAGGTCGGCCGCGTCGCCCGCGTCCAGCAGTTCCGCGACGACACCCGTGTGCAGGGAGGGAACACCACTGGGCCGGAGCACGTCCCGGCCCTCCTCGTCCGGGGCCAGTTCCATCTGCTGGATGAGCAGCGGCGCCAGCTCCACCGCCGTACGGCGCCCCCGGGCCCCGCTGTCCCGCACGGGCAGGGTGATCGCCGGATAGCCGTACCAGTACTCCTGCTGTGCCCCCGCGTCCCCGCCGCCCGAACCCGCCGAACCGCCCGTGGCCGCCTGCGGCTTGGGCAGCTTCCCGGGGGCGGGAAAGACGGAACCCCGCCCGGACTGTATGGTCTCCTCGCCCTGGCCCAGCAGGAAGTACTTCGAGTCCCGCCCGCTGTCCCGGTCGGGCCGCATCCCGGCCGCCGACTGAGCGGTGAGGCAGTGCGCGTAGTACCGCAGCAGCCGCTCCCAGTCGACGCCGTCCCGCGCGCCCAACGCCGCCAGTTCCCGGGCCTTCAGCAGGGCGGGGGACCGCCGGCCCGCCTCGCCCGCGTCGCGCGGCGGCTCCGCGAGACGCACCGGGCGGGCCACCGACCGGGCGAAGGGCAGCTGGTTCGTGGCCCTGATCGTGGACTTGGTGGGACGCTGCTCCTCCGGTACGCCGTCCCGCCTCATCTGCGCGGTCAGGTACTCGAAGAGGTCGTCCGGCGTGATCCAGCCGCCCTCCTTGATCCGCCCGTTGCGCAGCCCCTCCACGATCTCCCCGGTGAACCGGGACGTACCGAGACCCGACCCGGCCGGCGCCATCGCGGACGCGGACTGGAGGGCGTCGGACGCGGTGATGAAGTACACGCCCGTCGGCCGCAGCAGCGTGCTCGGCGCGGGCCGCGCGGGCTCTTCCGCCGGCCCCTTTGCGGTCCAGCCCTGGACGACGGAACCGCTGGAGCAGCAGTCCAGCAGCACCAGCTTCGAGGCGGCCCGGCACGACTGGAGCATCCGCTCCAGGAACTCCGCCGGGACCGCCGTACCCGGCAGATCGTCCGGGTCGGTGTCCCGGGTCAGGAAGTACAGCTGGTTGTCGTCCTCGCAGAACTCCCCGTGTCCGCTGAAGTACAGCAGGGCCGTCTCGCTGGGCTGCCGCGCGCTCAGGTACGTCTCGACGGCGTGCAGCATCTCCGCGCGGGTCGGCTCGGCGACCAGCGCGCAGTCGTTGTACATGCCGATCTCGGTGTTCTCCAGCACCGCCCGCATGTAGTGCAGGTCGGCGCGTACGGGCGGCAGATCGCGGTAGGCCTCGCTGTCGTACGTGGACACGCCGACGAGCATGGCGAACCGGTCGTTGTCGGCCATGTTCGCTCAGCCCGCTGCAGGAGTGTTGCCGAGGCCGTCGTCGCCCGTGTGCGGCGTCTCTCCGCCGCCCGCGAGGAACCGCTCGATCCGCTCGTCGTCCTCGCGGGCCTCTTTGCCGGTGATGTGCAGAGTCGCGCCGTCGGGCCGCCTGACGGTGATCGTCCGCTGGGGTACGCGGGCCAGCCAGATCTGCACCCCGGCGGCGACCAGCGAACCCGAGCTGATCACCAGCCCGATGGTGTCGGCGGACAGCCCGCCCTTCTCCGTCGCGCCGGCCGCTGTGCCGTGCCGGGGAACGTCGAGGGCAGCCCCGGGGTCAGCGTCGGCGATCCCGGCGAGCAGCTCGCGCGCTTCCTTGCGCGCACGCAGCGGGTCCTCATCGACGATGGAGATCCGGTACCTGGTCCGGTCCTCGGGCGTGGTGGTCACAGCGCTTCCCCTTGGTCTGCCATGCACTGACGGAGGCATGAGCGGCTGACGTTAGTCGGCGGGTCTGACACCGGGCGCCCGAGTTTCCGAAAACCCGTCAGGTGTTGGCCTGAAAACGCAGATTCGCGGCGTTCCACGTTGTTGGTGCAGCACGGCTCCGCCTGAAGCTCGTCGCAGTACGAGCGCGACCGCCGCCGCAGGCTCTGGCGTTCGTACCGACGGCACGACCGATGCGCTTCGGGCTTCGTGCGCCCTCGGTCGGTGACTGCCGGAGCGCCGGTGGGCACGCAGCTTTCGTCCGACGGGATTCTGGGTATGGCCCGTGACGCACGGTGCTGCGCCCGGGGGGACGGGGAGGGGGCGGGGATGAAGCCGTTGACAGACGGGGACCCGGCCATGGTCGGGGGGTTCGTGCTGAGGGCCCGTCTCGGTGCGGGTGGTATGGGCCAGGTGTTCCTGGGCCACTCGCCGGCCGGACGGGCCGTGGCGGTGAAGATCGTTCACCCGCACTACGCGCAGGATCCGGAGTTCAGACGCCGGTTCCGGCAAGAGGTCACGGTCGCACGGGCGGTGAGCGGTGCCTTCACCGCACCCGTGGTGGCAGCGGGCCCGGATGACGACCCGCCCTGGCTGGCGACCGTCTACGTGCCGGGGCCGAACCTGGCCGAGGCTGTCGCGGCGGGTGGCCCGCTGCCAGAGGCATCGTTGTGGCCGCTGTTGGGGGGGTTGGTAGAGGCGTTACAGGCGATCCACGCGGTGCACATCGTCCACCGGGACCTGAAGCCCGCGAACGTGCTGCTCGCCCAGGACGGCCCGCGGGTCATCGACTTCGGTATCGCCCGGGCGGTCGACCAGACCGCGCTGACCGGCACCGGAAAGGTGATCGGCACGTTCGGCTTCATGTCGCCGGAGCAGGTCCAGGGTGGGACGGTGGAGCCGCCCAGCGACGTGTTCGCGCTCGGAGCGGTGATCGCCTTCGCTTCCACCGGCACCGGGCCGTTCGGCGAAGGCGGTGCCGCAGCCCTGATGCACCGCGTCATCAGCGCCGAACCCCAACTGGACTCTGTACCGCGGCCGTTGCGTGACCTGGTCGCCGACTGCCTGCGTAAGGACCCTGACCAGCGGCCCACCCTCCCGGGGCTCGCCGGAGCGATCGCAAACCAGTGGGCTCCTCCGGACCACTTTCCGGGGCCGCTTTGGCCTGCCGAGGTGACCCGGCTGATCCGAAGTCGAAAGGAGCCCGCACCGGGGATACCCGCTGCAATGGTGCAGCCGAACGGGGCGGTCACACACCCCCCGACCGTACCTGTCACCGCCGCCCCCCAACCAGGCCTCACCATCGCGGAATTGGCTCGACGCCACCAGGAGGCCCTGCAGTTGGGAGCCACCGCAGACTTTGCCGAGTCAGCACGGCTCATGGCCGGCGTGGCCGCCGACCGCGCCCAGGTGCTGGGACCAGAACACCCCCACACACTGGAAAGCCGCCACTTTCACGCTTTTGGCGTTTGGGCGGCCGGCGATCGCGCTCAGGCAGGGGCCCTGATGGCCGGTGTGGCCGCCGGCCGCGCCCGGGTGCTGGGACCGGACCACCCCGACACGCTACTCAGTAGCCACATCCACGCGCACGGCGTCTTTGAGGCCGGCGATGTTGCTCAGGCAGTGGGGCTGATGGGCGGTGTGGCCGCCGGCCGCGCCCGCGTGCTGGGACCGGAACACCCCAGCACGCTGCTCAGCCGCCACTTGCACGCCTGCTTCGTCGGGGTGGCCGGCGATGTTGCTCAGGCAGCGGGGCTGATGGCAGGTGTAGCCGCTGGCCGCGCCCGGGTGCTGGGGCCCGGCAACCCCGATACGCTGCTCAGCCGCTACGAGCACGCCTGCTTCGTCGGGGCCTCCGGCGATCGCCCTCAGGCAGCGTGGCTGATGGCCGGTGTGGTCGGCGACAGGGCCCGGGTGCTGGGACCGGACCACCATGACACGTTGCTCAGCCGCTTCGCTCATGCCTGTTTCGTCGGGGAAACCGGTGATCCCGCCCAGGCAGCCTGGCTCTTGGGGGGCGTGGCCGGCGACAGGGCCCGGGTGCAGGGACCGGACCACCCCGAGACACTGGAAAGTCGACACTGGCACGCCTATTACGTCATGAAGGCCGGTGATCTTGCTCAGGCAGCGTGGCTGATGGCCGGTGTGGCCGGGGACAGGGCCCGGGTGTTGGGACCGGACCACCCCGACACACTGCAAAGCTGCCATTGGTACGCCCACTGCGCTCAGGCTGCTCGCTGATCCGGGCAGGCCAATTGGATCAACACGACGACACCTCGCTGTCAAGGCGGTGTCCGACCTTGCTTTTCCTCCGGACCGGCTTGCCGGCGTTGCAGGCGTGTCGGCTTTGGAGGCTGACGGTTCATCATCTCTGCGGTTGCCGTGTCATGAGGTACGCAGCGGGGGAGGGGGCGGAGCGCTGGGTGCCTCAGCGCAGCCACAGCTCCGCCCATACGGTTTTGCCGGGGCCGTTCACGCGCGGCGCGACCGCCCAACGCGACGCCAGACACGCCACGATGAGCAGACCTCGCCCCGACTCCTCGTCCCCGGGCGGCTCCTGGGCGGTGAGCAGCGGTACGCGTTCGGTGCGGGTGTCGGTGACCTCGACACGCAGGGTGCGCGGGTTGCCGCCGGTCTCGGACAGCCGTACGTGGAAGTCCCGCCCGGCGACATGCCCGTGGCGTACGGCGTTCGCGGCCAGCTCCGAAGTGAGCAGCGCCAGCGTCTCGTTGACGTCACCGGTGTACGGATGGCCCCAGGAGTCCAGCCGGTGCGAGACGAGACGACGGGCGAGGCGCGCGCCGCGTGCGGACGAGGTGAAGCGCATCGCGAACTCGCGGACCGGGCACGGTGCGGTCCCCTGGGAGGGGGAAGTTTCGTTGTTCATGTGTCCACGCTGACGTGCCGGTTTTACCGTGACGAGATACGACGTGCACACAGGAGGTCGCTGTACGTGGTGAGTCGGTGGGTGTAGGCGGGGCGGAGCGTGACGGTCGACGCGGGGCCGCGTTGGCCGGGGAGGTGGTGCGGGACATGAGCGAGTTGGCTGGATCGGCCGAGGAGGAGTCCGGCGCGGAGGAGGAGCGGGAGCCGGGGGCGGGCTCCGGCATTCTGCGTGTCTTCGGGCGCCAGTTGAAGAGGTTCCGGGTCCGGGCGGGGCTGGAGCGGGCCGAGTTCGGGGCGATGGTGGGCTATTCGGCGTCGACGATCGCGGCGTTCGAGCAGGGGCGCCGGGTGGCGCCGCCGAAGTTCATCGACCGGGCGGATGAGGTGCTGGACGCGGGTGGGGTCCTCCGGGAGATGAAGGAGGAGGTTGCGCGGGCGCAGTTTCCGGCGTTCTTCCGGGATGCGGCCAGGTTGGAGGCGGAGGCGATTGCGCTTCACGTGTACGCGATGTACGCCATCCCGGGCCTGTTGCAGACCGAGGACTACGCCCGAGCGGTGTTTGCCGTCCGCCGCCCGCTGCTTGACGAGGACCGGATCGAGCAAGGGCTGAGTGCACGCCTGGCGAGGCAGGAGATCTATGCGCGCACGCCCGCGCCGCTGATGAGCTTCGTCCTGGAAGAGTCCGTGCTCCAGAGGCCCATCGGGGGTAAGGAAGTTCTGCGGGGCCAGTTGGAGCAGGTACTGCTCATTGGCCATAAGCGGAACGTTGAGATCCAGGTCATGCCGGTCAGCCGCGAGGACCATGGCGCACTGGGTGGCCCGTTCACCTTGATCGATGCACCCGAAGGGCGGAGGATCGCCTATGCAGAGGTGCAAGGCGACAGCCGCCTCTACTCGGGGCAGCCGAAGGTCCGGGAGCTTGAGGCCCGTTACGGGATTCTCCGAGCACAGGCCCTCACGCCGACCGAGTCACTGGCATACGTAGAGAAGTTGCTGGGAGAGACATGAACTTCGAGCCCGAACTGGCCTGGTTCAAGAG
Source organism: Streptomyces sp. NPDC002156 (assembly GCF_053593675.1). Lineage (NCBI taxonomy): Bacteria > Bacillati > Actinomycetota > Actinomycetes > Kitasatosporales > Streptomycetaceae > Streptomyces > Streptomyces sp. NPDC002156. The sequence continues at coordinate 18,413 of NZ_JBSFDA010000067.1, forward strand.
CAGTTACAGCACGGGCGATGGAGGCGAGTGCGTCGAGGTCGCCGTCTGCCCTCACGTCGTCCACGTGCGCGACTCCAAGGACATAGTCCGCCGTGGCCTTGCGGTCGATGAGTCGGCCTGGACCGCGTTCGTCGGCTTCGCCGTCCGGTAGGGCGTTGGGTCTGCCCCTGGCAAGGTGTCAGGGGCAGACCTGTGTCCGGCAGGACCCGCCGACTACGCCTGTACGGCGTCGCGGACGGGCGGAGTCCAGCGCCCGGCGGCGATCTCCGCGTCCAGGCGGGCCTGGAAGTGCGCGTGGGCGGCCCTCATCTCGGTCTCTCGGTCGGCCTTGTAGAAGGGGGCCTGGTAGCCCTCCGGGGGAGGGGTGTGCTCTGGGTCCTCCAGGTGGGCGAGGAGATCGAGGTAGTCCTGCTTGGTCTGGCCGTGGCCGTACGTGTTGAAGTCGCCCGCGATCTTGCGGCCGTTGACGTCGAAGTAGGTCGCCGACTCGTAGTCGTACAGCTGCGGGTAGCGGGACTTGAAGATTGCGGCGAGCTGGTCGGCGGTGATGCCGAGCCAGACGGCGACGAGGGCGTCGAGTTCTACGAGGGCGGCGCGGCGCTCGTGCTCGGTGCGGAGGGGGGTGCCGTACTCCCAGGTTGGCTTGAGGCCGGCGGCGAGGGGTTTCAGGTGGCGCCAGTCAGGGTTGGCCCAGTCTTCGTAGCCTGCCCAGCGGGGGTCGAACAGCTCTGTCCAGAGGGGGGTGTAGTGGGTGGTGAGGGCGTTTAGGCGGAGAGTGCGGAGGAGGAGCGCTGGGGCAAGCGGGTGCTTGGGGTCGGGGGCGGGCATCTGGTGTGCCTCAGCTACCTGCAGATGGGAGCGGCTAGTGATGCGCAACAGGTAGTCGAGAGGAAGCGCTGCCCAGAAGCCCGCGTTGAGTGCAGTCAATCGATTGCTCTTCAGGGCCATCGAGTGCACTGTGTGGACGTGCGCAGGGCCGGGCGGGAACAGGGCGGCCATCAGGCTGCGATATGTGTTGAAGGGGATCATGGCTCGCCAGGCCAGCCGGAAGTACGAGGTGGAGGGCTCTCCATTCCAGGAGTTCTGGGCGGTCTGGTACGTCGCGCTATCGGTCGCCCTCACGTAGTTGGTCACTGGTACGTACGCCTCAGGCAGTTCCGTGGGCGCAACAGGTTCCCAGTCCCGGTGATTTCGGCAAGGGGTTCTCGGCTCTTTTGAGAAGGGATGGGCTACCGAGATGTGCGGCCCTTGCAGGATGACATCCGCCTGCTCGGGAACGGTCTGGTTGCCCCAACGGATCAGTCCGTCTTTCTTGGCACCGGCTTCGTCGTATCCCCTCGTGATCATCGGTCGGTAGTCGGCAAGGATGCTGTGATAGGCGGCGAGTGCTTCGATGGCCGCCTCCTCTCCGCGTAGGAGGGGGTAGAGCAAGGGCGCCTCAGTGGCTGGACCTGCCGAGCCCGTCAGAGTCTGCCAGCTGGTCAGCAGCGCCGTGTTCACGTGTACCACGCGCTCTAGATGCGGCCGTACATCCCACGTGTCGCCGTACCTGATGCCGGGCACTGTCCCTTGTCCGTCGTGGGCCAGCGATTCGGGCAGCACCTCCGCAGCGCGTAGTTCGCTGGCGTGCAGGAAATCGGGCTCGCGCGAAGAGCCATAGATGTGCGTACCGAACTCTTGCGTACGTCCGAGATCTTCAAATGCCCAGTTGGCCGAGTTGACGAAATGTCCGTGCACGCGCAGATGACGGTATGCGGCCGCACGAAGTGCGCCTTCGCGGGCTCCGCCAAAGTGCGTGTCAGGGTGAATCAAACCTGCGCTCCCGCGAGGTGTCATGTGCCGCCACACCTGCGACATGAAGGCTCGGTAGAGGTCACCCTGTGTTCCCGCGAGCAGCGGATAGACGCCAGAGCTGCCCAGCACAGCGACGGATCCCTCGTGTGTGGCCAACTCGCGCAGGAAGTAGGCCTGATTGTCATCGGAGGCATCCAGAACCTCATTCCGCCGCAGACGCCACTCCGCCGTGCTGGGCCGCTCCTCCAACACGAACCACGGCTCCAACTCCGCGAGGACCAGGTCCTCCTGCCACCTCGGCCGAACCCAAGGCGGATTCCCCACCTGCAAATCAAACCCACCCCGCGCAAAAACCTGCGCGAACTCCAACTCCCAGTGGAAGAATCCCTGAGCCTTAGCCACATCCTTCGCCGCGCCTGCCCACAGGAACTGGTTCTCCAGCCGATGGAACCGCTCCATGCCCATCCACTCGGGCAACTCGTCCTCATACACCGACAGGTCGTCCAACGTCTCGAACGTCGACACCAGCGACTCACTCGGCACATCCTGCGTACCCAGCAACGCCTCGGCGAAGTCGAGCCAGTCGTCCAGCCCCGCCAGCGGAATGACCTCCCGGCGCTGTCCCTTGAGCCGCTCCTCTCGGCGCCCGGTGCGGCGGCGCGAGACCGAATCGCGCGTCAGCGTCATCTGCTTGGGCTCGGCCTCGAAGCCGGGAAGCGCATCCACATCCCAGGCCATCAGAACCCCGGAACCCTCCTCACCAGCCGCGCCAGCTTCCTCCGCCGCCTCGAACTCCGCCGCCCGCTCCGCCAACGCCTCGGCCCGCGCGTACAGTTCATCCGTACCGTCCAGCAGCGAAGCGCTCTGGACAGGCCAGAACCACAGCGCGCACCACGTGTCCATGAGCGTCTTTAGCCGCCAGTACGGCGTGTCCTCGGCCTGGAGGTCGGCCAGTACCTCGTCTCGCTGCACCACGACTTCCGGCCGCCGCAGCCAGTCGCCCTCCGCGCCCCACACCCGGATGTGCCGCGAGATGTCCCGCTCCGACAGCTCCAACCGCCGTACGACGAGCCCCCACAGGTACTCGGCCCGCCGGGCCAGCCCCTGAAGTCGGGCCGTCTGCCTGGCCGTTGGTGACTTGGTGATCGCCTTCCGCCACGCACCCAGCGCCTTGGCCGCCTCTGGCGCGAGAGCCCGCGCCTCCTTCTCGGCGGCGACCGCGCCCCACTCCTTCGCCGGAAGCAGGAAGTGGTGCACCGAACCCTCGGGCAGCGCCGCACCCCCCACCGCGTCCGCCAACGCGAACCGCTCCGGAGTCGTCCCCAGCCAGCCGCCCTTCTTCAGACGATCAGCCGCGTACACCTCCCGCCGCCCGCCGATCAGCGAGTTGCCGCGCCGCAGGTGCAGGCCGAACCAGGGGGCCTCCATGCCGGGGTGCATCGTGTTGAGCCACAGTGACACCTCGGCCAGCTCCACGGCCGTCTCGTTGAGGTCGACGCCGTACGAGTTGTGCAGGGCGATGTACGCCTTGGCCTTCTGCAGCTCGACGGCGTACTGCTCGGTGTCGATCGACCGGCCCAACTCACTCTGCCTACGCCGCAGATACTCGGCCGAGACCTGGTTGATCGCCTCGTTGAGGAACGCGCCCGAGCCGAGCGCGGGCTCGCAGATCCGCCAGTTCAGCAGGTCCTTCGCCTCGGTCTCCTCGGTGAGCAGCTGCTGGAGGGCCAGCTGCACGGTGACCTTCGTCAGCGACTCCGGCGTGTAGTACGAGGCGGAGGTCTGCCGGTCGCGGCCGGAGAGGCGGTACACGAACGAACCTGGGGCGTACCGCACCCGGACGTCCTCGCCTGTGTGCCTGTCTCTGCGTGGTACGAACACCGGGTCGTCGTAGTCGCCGATCTTCGACTTGGGGACCAGCCAGGAGCCGTCCTTCGGGTCACCGCCCTTGGCGACCTCGTAAAGCTCCTCGCCCGCGATGAAGCCGCCGTAGGACATCAGGCCTTCATACACCGCGCCGAGCTGGTTGATGCCCAGCTGGGCGTACGAGATGAAGCCGCCGCGTTCGCCCCGTTTCCCCTGGGTGATCATCAGGCTGTGCAGCACCTGGTGGAGCGTGGCGTTGCGTAGTCGGGTGTCCAGGTGGTGGACGGACTCGCCCCGGGCCAAGGCCTCGTCGGAGTCGTGGCGGGGGTCGAGGAGGCTGTCGGCGCCGATCAGCCGAATGGCGTCGCGTTCGAACAGCTTGCTGTGCAGCGGCTCGAAGCGCAGGCCGACGTCCTCGCTGGCCTTCGCGTCGAGGTCGACCTCGGTCGCGTCCACGCCGTGGGTTCGGCGCGGGCGGTAGCCGTTTTGGACCTTGCCGAATAGTAGGTCCAGGGACTCGTAGAGGTAGAAGCCGTTGCGGGCGCTGTCGCTGATCGGCTCCCGGTCGGCGATCAGCTCGGCGAGCCGGCCGAGTCCGTACCCCTGCTGGTACTCGGGATAGTCAGCAGGCAGGATGCCCAGCTCGGGGCGGGCCTCCGCGTAGAGGAGAAACAGGATCCGGTAGAGGTAGCGCAGCGACTCGCGCGTCAATTGGCGGCCCAATTCCGGGAGTTCGCCGATGTCCTCGGGGCGTAGACCCTGCGCGCGCAGCCGGTCCAGGACTTCGTTAGCGATCAGCTCGACGCTCTTGCGCAGGCCGTCGCGAAGATCGCGGGAGACCCCCACCGCGTGCTTGGTCGACTCGCTGACAAGCTTGGACAGCGGGTTCTCGCCGCCCTCCTCCGGCATACGCAGCGAGTCCGCGCCGAACAACGCGGCCACCGTGTCGAGTTCGCCGCCCGCCCTGGTGTCGTTGCGCTGGAGCGCCGTGTCGAGGGAGACGGCGAGGTAGCGGCCCTCGCCCCACACCGCGCGGTCGGCGAGGACGATCACACCGCCGCCGAGCAGCAGCACGTACCGGGGCGGCCGGTCGCCGTCGACCTCCTCGCAGGCGAACAGGAACGAGGCCAGCTTGGATCCGGTCTCGACGGGCGTCGGGCCGTCCAGCGGCACCGAGTCCAGCAGGCGTCCCCGGCCCTTCGGGTCGAGCGCCGCGTCCGGTTCGGCGGCCCAGCCGCAGTCCACCGCGACGAGGCCCTTCTCGGCGTGCGCGACCGGGATCTCGTACGTCTGCCCCGCGCGCTCGACCGTGAGCGTGCGCGGCTTCGCGTCGTAGCCGAGGGCGCGCAGTACCTCGGCGTTGAGGGCCTGTACCCGCTCCCGCCACTGCGGGGCGTGATACGTCAGAGTGTCGTCGTCGGTGTCGCGTACGGCGGGGATGCCGTCCTCGTCCTCGGGGAGGGCGAAGAAGGACCGGGCCCGGAAGTAGTCGCGGCGCAGGGCCCGCAGTCCGGCGCGGGGGGTCACCGGCAGTTCGTCGCCGCCGGGTGCCGCCGTGGCGAGCACGTCGGCCTCCGACGCGGCGGCACCTTCGGAGGGCGGCTTGGCTGCCTCCTCGCGTTCCTTCCACGCCTGCAACAGGCCCGACTTGAGGTCCTTCGGCAGTACCTCGGCCAGATAGTGGGCCGAGAAGTAGTCGCCGCGGTTGACCAGGGAGTCGTACGTCATGACAGGGCTTCTCTCAGAACCGGAACGGGGACGCGGCCGGGGCGGTGAGGGACACGAGCGGCGGGCCGTCGTCGCCGTCCTTGCGGTCCGGGTCCGGCACCAGAACCGCGAGGACCCGCAGCAGCGGCCGGCCCGTCGTCAGCAGGGAGTCGGCGAGATCGGCGAGGCGCTCCTTCGTGCGCTCCCCTGCGAGGGTGGGCTGCTGCCAGGTGCCGAGCCGCCGCTTGTACTGCTCGATGGGTTCGCGCAGCGGTTCGTCCCACGCGTCGCGGTGAGCGTTGAGGAACGCCTCGGCCGTGTCCAGCACCCGGGGGAGAGTCGCGCGCAGCGGCGCGGGATCGCGGTAGCGGAGCTTGTTCGCCATGGTGGGGCCGACTCCGCAGCGGCGCAGCAGCGACACCATGTCGTCGTCGACCAGCCCTTCCTTGCCTGCCTGCCGCCAGGTGACGCCCATCCATTTCACGACCGTGGGCCTGCCCAGCTTGTTCGAGTAGACGCCCTGGACGAGATAGACGGGCTCCGCCACGTTCGCCGTGATCATCGGGGCTTCCTGGCGGCCCATCCCGACGAGGACCTTGTCGGTGAGCCACTCGACGACCGGGTGCAGGTCCGTCAGCAGGGAGATCTCCGGCCAGCTCGACGTGGACGACTCCCGGGCACGCTGCAGCGAGTGCTCGGCGAGGCGGCGGTTGAACGTCACGAGCAGACGCTCGCGCAGCCGCTGTTCGCGCAGGTAGTCCATGGGGAGCGCCTTGAGACGATGGATGAGTTCCGTCGGCGGGCGGAACGAGAGCAGCCCCGACTGCTGGTCGCGGTCCAGGTCCAGCCGCTCGCGGGCGTCGGGGTACACCTCGCGCAGCGCGTCGTCCAGGAAGTGCGCGGTCGAGTCGAAGAGCCGGGGGAGTACGGGGCTCGCGGCGGCCCGGCCGCCCGACGACTCCGTACCGGCAGCGGAGCCGTCGGCTGCTGTGGGTTCCACCGGTGGCGCTTCCTCACCCACCGGGCCGAAGAAGTCAGCGAGGAAGTCCTCCAGGCCCGCGTCCTCGTCGTCCTCGTCGGAGCGGCGGGCGTCCAGGGACTCGTCCACGGTCCGGCCGTGCAGCAGGTCCTGGATGAGGGACTTCTCCTCCGCCTCCGCCCGGTACAGGCCGGTCACCGCCTCCGCCGTGCCGAGGGAGCGGTGGGCCTGGTCCTCACGTTCCAGCAGCCGCTCGGCGACCACGGTGTCGTCCTTGGCGCCCTCGACGTCGCTGGTCAGGATCAGCGCGCGGAACTCCGGGGGGCTGGCCTGCCCGTACCGGTCGATACGGCCGTTGCGCTGCTCGATCCGGATCAGCGACCACGGCACGTCGTAGTGCACCAACTGATGGCACTGCCGGTGCAGGTTGACGCCCTCGGAGGCCACATCACCGGTCACCAGGACCCGTACGGGCGTGTCGGCCAGGCCGAACTCCTCGACACAGGCCATCTGTTGCTCGTCGGAGAGACCACCGTGCATGACCCGGACGCAGTCACGGGCGGCCCGGCCCTTGAAGCCCAGCGCCGCGGGCAGCACCTCGGCCAGCCACTCCAGGGTCTGCACACGCTCGGAGAACACCACGACCCGTTCGTCGGAACCGGGTCCGACACCGATCTCCTCGCGGAGCTGACGCACGAGGGCGGCGAACTTCGCCGAATCCGCCTCGGTCAGGTCGGCGGCCAGTTCCGACAGCCGGTGGAGGGCGGCCAGTTCGGCCGCGGTGCCCTGCGGGTCGTCCTTCTTCTCCAGGGTCTTGATGCGCGCGGAGACCGTGGCCCGCAGCGCCGCGTGGGACGACAGGAACGACTTCAGCAGCGTGTACGGGAAGAGGGGCACCGAGCTCACCGAAGTGTCCCCGTCGCGGGGGAACCAGACGGCCGCCAGTTCCTCGAAGATCTTCTCCTCGGCGGGGGTGGCCGGGCAGTGCACGGAGCGGGAGGGGCCGCGGTCCGCCCACTGGCCCTTCATCTGCTCGCGGACCTCGGGGCTGATCTTCGTACGGCGGATGAAGAGATGCTCGATGTCGGCCGCGCGGTAGTTCTCCGGGTCTCGGATCGCCACCGGGTCGAGGAGGCCGATCAGCTCGGCGAAGGATTTCGCGTCGCCGTTGTGCGGGGTCGCCGACGCCAGGATCAGGGCGTCGGTGCGGGGGGCGAGGGTACGCGCGAGCTGGTTGCGCAGGGAGCCGCGGTTGATCAGGTTGTGCGACTCGTCGATGACGACCGCGTCCCAGCGGATCTGCTCCAGATGGTGCCGGTACTGGTCGGTGTTCTTCAGGGTGTCGATGGAGACGATGACCCGCTTGAACGAGGTGAAGGGGTTGCGGCCGGCCGGGATCTCCCGCTGGATCCGTTCGATGCCGACCGAGTCCAGTCGCACCAGCGGGATCGCGAACCGCGTCCACAGCTCGTGCTGGAACTGCTCCAGCACATGCTGCGGGGTGACGACCAGGATGCGCTCGCCCCGGCCGCGACGGATCAGTTCGGCCAGCGTCAGACCGATCTCCAGGGTCTTGCCGAGGCCCACCACATCCGCGATCAGCAGCCGTGGGCGGAGGTTGGCACCGGACAGGGCCAGCTCGGCGGGGCGCCGCTGGTACGGCAGCGGGTCCATCAGGAACGAGTCGGCCAGGGCGAGCCGACGCTCCGACTGGGGCAGCGCGGTGCGGCGGAGCACGGCTTCGAGGAACAGCCGGGAGCGGCGGTAGTTCGGGGAGTCGTCCATGACCAGGGCGGTCGCACGCGGGTCCAGCAGTTCGATGCGGTCCAGACCGGAGAGGAACACGGCCTCCTGATCGCGGACGAACTCCGACACCCCGACGACCTCGATCCGGGTACCGTCCTCGGTCGTCGGCATCGAGCTTCTGACCAGCCACACCTCGTCCCGCACGAGCACCTGGGCACCGGCCGGGTACTGGTCGTGCTCCTGCTCCTGGCCGGTCGTGGCGCCGCTCTGCTCCGCACTGGTCTGGACGGCGGTCACCCGTGGCCTCCTGAGGCGGTTCGGTCGTACATGCGCGGGCCCTCCTTCAGGGCCCGCCCATTATCGCGGGTCGGAGGGGCGTACGGGCCAGGAGGGGCGGGTCAGAAAGGGCTATTGGCCGCGTATGCCTCGCGCAGCCGCTGGGCGGTGATTCTGGCCTGTGCGGAATGCCGCAGCGAGCGGCGTGGGGCGCTGCTGCCGCCGCCGGTGCCCGTACCGCCTCGTGGCGCCGGACGGGCCGAGGGCCGACTGCGGTCCGGCTTCACCGCTGCCTCATCCGTCGTGGTGCCGGCCGGTGGCGGCGTGGGGGTGTCGATGCGCGCGAACAGCAGGCGCGGATCCGTCGGCCGGGGCACCGGAGCCGGTGGCATCGGCGGGGTGTGCGGCGGCTCGGGCTCTTGACGGTCGGGCCGGAACCCGCCCGGCTCCTGCTGGGCCGCTTCGGGCGCGAGCATCTCTGGCTCTGACTCTCCTTGGCCGGGCGGAACGTCGGCCGCCCCGGCACGTGCCCGAGCCGTCGATCCCGGCGTGGCAGGGCGGTCCACGGCGAGCAGGTCGTCGAGCACATGGGCCGGAGCGGCCGTGAAGTTCGTGAGCCTGCGCCGCGCTTGGGCGACCTTGAGCCCTCGCGCCTCGATCAGCGCCCGGCACCGCCGTATGACGTCGTCGAGCGCGGGCCGGTCCTGGGGACGGTGGGCCAGCATGGCCGTCAGCAGAGGCACCAGCTCCTCGGGCGCTCCCGAGAGGTCGGGTGCGATCGAGGCGTCGACGACCTGGTGGAACAGGAGGTGGATGTTGTCGGCCCGGTAGGGGGCGTGCCCCGTGGAGGCGAACAGCAGCACGGCGCCCAGTGCGTACACATCGACCGCGGGGGTCAGCGGCTTCTCGCCGTTCGCCTGCTCGGGCGGCATGCAGGAGGGTGTGCCGACGACCGTGTTGGCCGCGGTCAGCGACACGCTGGACTCCGCGAACACCGCGAGCCCGAAGTCGATCACCTTCGGTCCGTTGGGGCCGAGGAGCACATTGGCCGGCTTCAGATCACGGTGCAGCAGCCCCTGCTTGTGCACCGTCGCCAGCGCCTCCGCGAGCGTCGCACCCAGCGAGGCGGTGAGCAGCGCGTCCAGCGGGCCGTGACTGGCCACATGCCTGCTGAGGTCCAGCCCTTCGACGTACTCGGTCGCCAGCCACGGCGGGTCCGCCTCCGGGTCGGCGTCCAGGAGGGCGGCGATCCGAGCTCCCCAGATCGTCTTGAGGATCTCCACCTCCTGCGCGAACCTCAGCCGGGTCTCGGAGTCCACGATGGACGGCTTGATCACCTTCACGGCGGCCGGTTCCCCGCCCGGCGACTCCCCCAGATACACCTGGCCCATACCGCCCTGCCCGATCCGCCCGAGCAACTCGTATCCACCCAGCTCGGAGGGATCGTCGGGGCTGAGGGGCGCGATGTGCACGTGGGGCCTCACAATCAGGGCGAGCAGGAGGGGCGGGCGTCCAGCGTCACGCTAGACCACCCCTCGCGGGGACAGGATGTGTGGGTTTCGAACGGTGGACGCCTGCCGAGTCACTCTTCGTCGGCTGTCCCGGCGTCCGGCTCAGTGATCGGGGGAGGAGTGGGCGGAGCCTGCGTCGGCTCGGGGCGTCGGCCGACGGGCCGGTACCCCCTCTTCTCGTTCGGGTCGAACAGAGGTCGTGTTTCAGTCACCGGTTGTGTCTCCGTTTTCGCCGTCGGGGGCCGGTCCAGTCGCTGGAGACACTTCGACGAAGTCGAGAACCTCCACGTCATCCATCCGAATATAGATCCCGCCGGAGTGCTCCTGCGGGTGTTCGAAGAGCCCGGACTCGGACAGGGTCCAGGCGGTCTGCAGATACAGGTCCGCGGGTTCCGGGTAACTCGACGTGTAGGACTCCTCACCGTAGTACCCGCCTATCAAGCGGCCGCTCTTCAGCCGCGCACGCACCAGGCAGTGGCCACGACTCTGGAAGATCTTGTCCCACGCGGTGGGGGTCGGATCGTAGGTCGATCGGATGCGCCTTGAGCGCAGCCAGGAGGGCAGCCATGCGGCGACGGCCGGCACAACAATCAACAGTGCCGCTGCTGTCAGGGCCGTGAGGCGTGGATTCTCCGCCGCGCCGGTCAGCCAGCCCCGGCGACGGTCGTAGACGAGACGCACCAACCACGGGCCTGCGAGCAGGACGTAGAGGGTGTCGAGAGCGATACCGGCAGTCACCGCTCGGAGAATGCGCTCGCCCAGGTCTTTGTGGCCGGGAACGAGGCCACGAGCGCGCTCGCGGACGAACTGGTAGGTCGCGCCGGGGAGTACGAGGAGAAGGACGATGACGACTTGGGTGACTGTCGTCGGTGCGTGCGGCATCGCTGTGCGTCCTTCCGAACGGCGGGTGCGGGAGCTATGCGACTCGGAAGCCCCATGTCCCGTAATCTCACGGTGAGTTGGCTGTGTGCCACAGACATACTGCCGTGGCACTTGCGTATTGTTGGGGGAGCGAGCTGGGGGCGGCTGATGCGAGACAACCTGTCGTGGATGCGTTCCGTCTGGGTCGATGGTCTCGCGGCTCGGGTCTGTCGCGAACTCAGGCCCGACACATGCCGTTCCGGCATGTTCCCCACATGGGTCGAGGATGACCCGCTGGCGCTCGCTGCCTTGCTGGCCCGAATCGCTTTCGATGACATAAGGGGCAGATCTCCGCAGGTCATCTGTGACCATCTTCGAGCGGCCGGCCTTGTCGACTCCAGGGTGCCCAGTCCCGTAGTCGCCGAGAACCTCGTCATGCCTGTGCTGCGCAGAGTTCGTAAGAAAGGGGTTCCCTGGGAACGGTGGTGGGACGTTACCGGACTGCACGTGTTGCTCTTCGAACTGTGGGCTGAACGGCGCCTGTCGACTCAATCCACGGAGACGGTCCGGGAGGAAATGACGAGCGTCTGGCGCGTCCCGGGCCACCTGGTTGAGACCTTCCTCCGCGATGCTGCAGATCCCTACGCTTCGTTGCCGCCGGACCTCCTCCACGAATCTGCTACCGGCAGAGCGCGTGCGTGTCTGCAAGCCCTCGTCGTAGGCGGATGGATCAAGATCACCTGTAGTGAGGACGTCCTGCGCGCCAGGTCGGAGCTGGCTGACAGACCTGATCTGGCGGAGATCACCAAGCGCCTGCACCGCCGTTTCGATCTGGAGAACGGGGTGGATCGCATCAGGAACCCATCACCGGAACCGTTGGCGGGGCTTCGTGACGATCTCGACGTATGGGACGCGCAGATGGGCCGACTGGTGTCCCGCCTGACGGCGTACGAGCGCACATTGATGAAACCGATGACAGAGGATGATCGGTACGCGGAAGAGTGTCTTGTAGCGGGCAAGGGGCTGCACCAAGTCCGACTACTGGTGGACGATGCTCTGTTGTGGGAATCGCAGACCCGCGCTCTGAACTCTTCGGTTCCGGACTGGATGGTCGAGGAAATCGTCACAGCTGGAGCACGTTTCTTTCATGTGCAGACGGGCCCTCACCCCGTCTGGTTGGCCACCGCCGAGACGGACACGCATCTTGCCGCCATGCAGGCGTTGATGGAGCCGGGTGCCCGGTACGGCTTCAACATCGATGAGTACCGCAACGGCTTGAAGCTCTGGCTGGTTCTTCCCGTGCCTCTGGGCGATCCTGAACCTCCGCTTCAAGTCCCGTACACCTATGGCTTGTCCTGGGTGGAACACGCTTGGGAGCTCCTGCATCTCGCAACCGTCGGATACATCCGCCTCAGCGTTGTCCGGATCGTCGGCGATGGCGAACTCAAGGCAGCGGGAAGTATTTGGCTCGAACTGCCGGAGGAGGTGCGCACCCGCAGCAAGGAGGCCGCCATCAAGGCACTCCGAGAGCTGGTCGGAGATGATACGCAGACGATAAAGCAACGGATAGCCACCGAAGGTCAAGACCAAGCCCCAGAGGTTGCCTTCCGAAGCTGTGAGAACGCCAAGGGCGAGGACATTCATGAAGAGCTCGCCCTTGTTTCCGACGTCCCTGAGCACCGGCGTTTCATGGGTGCCGTACGCGATCTCGCCCATGCACGTGCTCGGCATGCCTCACGTCTGCTGAACCAGGAGATCGCGCATGAGACGAGCGCGGAGTTGAAGTCCGCTGCCGAAGACCGGCAGCGGATGCTGGAACTCTTCCGGGCAGCCGATGGCCGCGGGAATGCCAAGACTGCGCTGCTGGACGAACGAACGGTGTTCATACACCTGATCAACCAGCATGGAAGGCTTCAGCTCGCAGCGTCCTGGACTCGCGCGGGCCGCCCACACTTCGACCTGGTCACCTGCGAGGAACTGCCCCTCGGGTATCTCGCGGCTGCGGTGGAGGAATGGAGAGGACACTCACCGGATCATCCTGGTAACACGTGGCATGACGACATGGAACGGCTCGTCAGCGAGTGTGGCGAGCCGGCGCGAGCCATCGTCGAGATGACCGCATCTTCTGGGTGCGATCGGTTGATACTCAGTCCCACGGCTCCGCTGGAACTGTTGCCTCTTCACGCGGCTCCGCTCGACAGCGAGCGGACAATGACATTGAGCGATGCGTTCGAGCACATCACGTATGCGCCCACCGCCCGTCTGGTGTCCGCCATTCAGAGGTCCCCGCGACGTGTCGCGGGGGTCGAGGTGCTGGTGGTCGCGCACGGTGGCGGCCACCTTCCCGATGTCACCTCGATCGGCGGGCCGCTCTACGAAGCAGAGTTGATCGCCAGCCTTCAGGGCGGCACGGAGGTGCTCCTGCGAGAGGAAGCGACCCCGGACCAAGCCCTGCACGCGATGTCCGGTGCACGAATCGTCCACGTGGCATCACACGGCCTTCCCCATCCGGATCGTTGGGCCGCCGGACTTGCGCTGCACGGCAGTTCACTGGGGGAGGCCACACTGACAGCAAGCAGGATCCTCGCCGATGGCGACTTCTCCAGCGTCGACCTGGTCGTCCTGAACGCTTGCCGAACGGGCGCCCACGAAGGCACCGGACGAACTGTGCAGACCCTGCGCAGCCTTGAGTCCGCGTTCCTGGCTCGCGGCGCAAGGGCAGTCATCTCCACGCTGTGGGAGATCACTGATCTGCTGGGCGTCGTCTTCTCCGCCGTGCTCCACGCCTACCTCGGCTCCGGCACGGGCACCCGCACCGCGTACGCCGACACGATTCGATATCTGCGTGCGCATCAGTGGCGAGTGCCCTCTCAGCAAGGGCCCTTGCTCTCCGCCGAGTCGGCCATCGACTCGGTGCTTCCGGAGTGGCGTGGGTACATGGATCAACTGGGCGCTGAGAACCCGCTGTTCTGGGCCGCTTTCAAGATGACTGGAGCTGTGTGAGCCATGCTCCTAGCCCAGGTCACGTCGGCGCTCGGCCAGGCACCTCTCCCACAGCCCGTACGCACGGCGTGCCTCGCTCAGCGACTCGGTGGCGAACCGCCTGTCGATGAAGCCCGCCGCGGCCACTCGTTCCACCACGGTCACCAGGTGCGAGGCCGTACGCGCGATCCGATCCGCGTGCACGAGTTTCAGTTGAGGCCGCAACTGCTCTTCCCGGCCGGCCACCGCGAGGAGGTCCTTGTAGTCGTCGGGTTCCGCGTAGGCGGAGGGGAGCCTGGGGAGGTCGGCGGCGGTGAGGTGGGCGACGCCGGCGGGCGTGAACGTGTCCCGGTCCTCCTTGTCCAATACGCGGTTCAGCAGCCGACGGGTTTCGTCGGTGCCTCGCACCCTGGCAGCGATGGCCGCCAGTTCGTCCAACTCGGCGGGGATGTCCGCCGCGGACTCCGTGGCGAGATGTGCGCGCAGACGGTCCGCGATGCTCCTGCCGGACTCCGAGGCCTTGTCGATCACGGCATCGCATGCGTCGAGTTCGGCGAACGCCCGCTCAGCTGCCCGTACCGAGGCCCGAACCATCTCGGCCGGGCCACCCTCGAAGCGGCCCACCGCGTGTACGAGCTCCGACACCGACACGCCAAGTGCCGTGGGTACAGCCTCCGCCTGCGATTGCCTCGGCCCCGTTGTCGTTCCGCTTCCCACCGTTCCCCCTCATGTCTGCTCCCCTTGGGAACAGATCATGGGCGCAGCACGCTTCGGAGGCCAATCCGGCTTCAATATCCGGCCGGAAACGCACCTGTGACTGTGCCTGAGGGCGGCTTGTTCCTGTCCCTGACCTGAGCGACTGAGGAGACCGATGACCGACGAGTACCCGGAGTTCCTGCTGAACCTGCCGCACGGTGGGCCGGTGGCGCGAGGACGGTTGCTCGGGGAGAAGGGAACCAACGGCAGCCAGAAGATGGTGGTCCTGGCAGGCTCGCCGGCCCGGCCCGAGGTCGTACCCTCCTTCCCCGTCCGGATGCCGTCCTCCCACCGGCTGCGGGAACAACTGAGGGAAGAGGGCACGATCAAGGAGACGACCACCTGGCCCGGCTGGCTGGAGGTTGTCAGCGACGTCGAGTGCAACTCACCGTCGGCTGCGGCTGAGATCCTCCTCGGCCGCAGCGCCAACGGCTGGCTGGAATGGAAGACCGCTGACGGTCGGCCCCTTGCTGATTTCCTGGAACAGGCCTCGGCAGGCCCCAGCCGCGCCTGGCTGGTCCGTGACCCCGAGATCGACGGCCTTGGTCCGGCGGCCGACCAGATGTGGCGTTCCAGGGACCGCGTGACGCTCGGCGCGGACCGGTTGAGGCCGGGAGTGGCCCCGGGCGTCAGCAAGGAGCGACTGCGCGCCATTGTGGACGAGGACTACGAGTCGGCGGTCGCCTACAGCCAGAGGGCACGACTCGTCGAAGAATTCCACGCGTTTCTCTCCCGGATGCGACCGGGAGACACCGTTTGCCTGTTCTCCGGTGGAGAATTGTACGTCGGTGAGATCACCGGGAACGCCGAGCAGGTGGTTTCGGAGGACGGACGGAGCATTCTGCGCCGCCCGGTGGAGTGGGCAAGAGAAGGCTACCCGTACGACAAGCTCCCGGAGGAACTGCAGCAGAGGCTGCACAGTGGTCACGATCTGGTCGATCTGACGGCGGTCAAGAGCCTTCTCGACGGGCTCTGGTCGTCAGAAGCGGAATTGAGGAAGGTGGCGGAGGAAGCCTCGGGTGCATCCGGAATGGCGATTCAGGCCGTCATTGCTCATCGTGAACTTGAATTCCCTCAACCCGAAGAAGAACTGCGCAAGAAGCTCAACGTCCATGAACTCGAATGGCTGAGCGAGGTATGCGACCTGCTCTGGGACGAACGTCAGCTGATCTTCTACGGACCTCCCGGAACGGGCAAGACGTACCTCGCGCAGGAACTCGCCGAATTCCTCGGCGGCGGCCCGGAGCAGGTCAAGCTGGTTCAGTTCCACCCCAGTTACGCGTACGAGGACTTCTTCGAGGGGTTCCGGCCCCGGGAGGACCCGGACACTCACGAGGTCGCGTTCCGGCTGACTCCCGGTCCGCTGCGGGAGCTGGCCGACGTCGCCGGTCGAGAAGGCAATCGGCACGTCCCGTACTTCCTGATCATCGACGAGATCAATCGTGCCAATCTGGCCAAGGTCTTCGGCGAGTTGTACTTCCTGCTGGAGTACCGCAAGAAGGCGGTCCGACTCACCTACTCGGACGAGGACTTCGCCCTGCCCCGAAACCTGTTCATCATCGGCACGATGAACACCGCCGACCGGTCCATCGCACTGGTGGACGCTGCGATGCGCAGGCGTTTCGCCTTCGTCGAGCTCTCCCCGAGGGTAGAGCCGACCAGCGGGCTGCTGGAACGCTGGCTGGAAGGCGAGAAGAAGGACACCGAGCCGGCCGACCTGCTCGATGCCCTCAACGCCCGTATCGACGATGTCGACTTCCGGGTCGGGCCGTCCTACCTGATGAAACCCGGCGTCTACCGTGAGGGCGGACTCGAACGCACCTGGCGGACGAAAATCCTGCCGCTGCTGGAAGAGCACCACTACGGGGAAGGCGTGGACATCGAGAAGCGGTACGGGCTGGAAGCGCTACGGGCGTCCCTGGTCGTACGCAAGGCAGCGGCGGACGAAGACGAAGAAGGCCGCGGCACGCAGTGACTGAGATTCACCTCGTCGAGCACGCACCGGCGACAGTTGTATCCCTACCGGACGCAGTGGGGCGGGCCCTTGCCGTATCGAGGATCGTGGACGCTGTGCCCGATCCGTACGAGCCGGGACTGTGGCGGCTGCGGGCGGGAAGCAAGGTGGGCGCGGTGGTACTCGACGTCCCGGGACGCGATGCCGTCACCTTGAGGATCACGCCCAAAGTACCCATCGAGCGCCTGTTCTTCCTCCTCGGCTACAGCCTCGACCCGTCCGGCTGGCGGGAGGGAACGGTCGACGTCGCGGGTCATGACGGACTGCTGCCTGCCTTCGCACACGCGGTGGAGCGGCAGACGGACCGGGCCGTACGGCAGGGGCTTCTGCAGGGCTATCGGCTCACGGAAGCCACGGCGTTCGTCGTACGAGGCCGGATCCGCGAAGCGGAGCAGATCCGGCGTCGATTCGGTGCCCCTCTACCGCTGGAGATCGCGTACGACGAGTTCACGACGGACATTGCCGAGAACCGCATACTGCGTACTGCAGTTGAACGGCTGCTACGCCTGCCCGGCGTGCCCCGAGGCACACGCGCGCGCCTGATGCATCAGCGGGCCAGGCTCTCGGATGTTGCCCCACTCGTGCGCGGACAGGCGGTCCCGGCATGGCAGCCGAACCGACTCAACGCCCGCTATCACGTCGCCCTCCGTCTGGCAGGCCTCGTGTTGGACGGAACGTCGACCGAGCATCTGCCAGGCGGCCTGCGCATGAACGGCTTCCTTTTCGACATGAACAGGGTCTTCGAGGATTTCGTCTGCGTCGCTCTTCGTGAGGCCCTGTCCCGGTATGGCGGGCGCGGCACTCTCCAAGCCGGGAACGTCTACCTTGATGAGGACGACGTCATCCGGATGCGACCGGACTTCGTCTGGTACGGGGAGTCGGGACTTCCGTTGGCTGTGGCCGACGCGAAATACAAGGCGGGAAAACCGCGAGGCTACCCCGATGCCGACCTGTACCAGATGCTGGCGTACTGCACCTCCCTTGGGCTGAAGGACGGTCACCTGGTGTATGCGAAGGGAAACGCGCCACACTTCGGCCATATGGTCCGGCGTTCCGGAATCGTGCTGCACCAGCACGCCCTCGATCTTGGCCAAGCCCCATCGGAACTTCTCGGATCGGTAAGTGCATTGGCCGCACGCATGATGCGGACCTGACCGCACTCGCCCATGAGGAGTTAGACAAGCCGTCTTTGTGTCCGGCCCAGGAGGAGCCAGCCACCCAGGAGTGAATCACTCCGGACATATCCTGTTGCAAAGGCCATCGTCGTTGGAGGGCCACTCACAGCAGGCGTGGTGAGCGGAGCGCTCGACCTTGTCGCGATCGAGAAACTCCGTGATGATTCGGCCGTCCTCAATGCGCGTGACCCCTACTTGCTTGCTGAAGTCGATCTTCAGTATTTCGAGCTCCAGCCTTCTGCAAGTCACCGCATACCTGGCAGCGGCCTCAGGGTATTTGGCGAAGAGCTTATCGAACCGGAAACAATCCCAGAGGTCAGAGCCCTCCTCTAACTGCCGGACAGGTCACGTCTCTGCTCCGCGGTAAACGCCTCGTCCGCCTGTGCCTGGCGTTGGTCCACGAGGTCGGCGAAACGGGCGACTGTGGCACGCTCGGTCGGCGTGAGATCGTCAACTGTTGCTTCAATGGCAGCACGGACGCCATCGCCCATTTCATGCGCAGAACGGAACTCGACCTCGACGGCCCCAACTGTCTCGACGTATCCGAGTTCGACGAGACGCCGAACAGAGTCACGGGTTTCGTCCTCCGGCATACCGAGTTCAGAGATCAGCCAATCGAGATCGCCGTATGGCGCGCAGACGTCCAACAGCCACCGGCAGCGCAGGTATACGCCGAGATCGGTTGCAGAAAGACGACCGTCGGTGATGGGGGCGTGGGGGACGACAATCACGTACGGCCCGACACCATCACTACGAAGTCTCACCGGTTCGGGGGTGGGCATGCCTGCTCCTCCTTTGGGCGGTATCCCCTTGAGCCTAGAGGGAGGCGGTCGTGCTCATCACGACGTACGAGTCGTCCCCGACCTCAATTCGCCAGCTTTGCCGGAGCCGCGTCCGGGCAATTCCGGCCAACACGGGGACGCAATAGGCGAGATGGCCCGCAGAGTGCGGGAGCATGTGCGTCATGAACACCGCATGGACTCTCCTGGGGGCCGCCGTTACCGCTGTGGTGACAACCGTTGCGACTGGTCTGCTCGTCATGCCCCGGCTGGATGCTCGCAAGAAGCGCATCAGTGAGGCCCATGCATCCCGGGATACCTTCGGCACCCAGCTGCTGACCATCTTGTCGGCCTGCACTCTTCTGCAGCAGACTCCGGAAGACGACCCGGGCTGGACGCCGGTGTTGAGGGAGCGCCTCAAGGGTGAGAGGGAGCGGTGGCTGCAACAGCTCGACGACGCATCTCGCTGGATGATCGACCACGTCCTGACGTACGCGGGTAGCTGGCCCCTGCGCCGCCACATCGATTTTGCTGTCGCCTACGCATCGAGGGCCCGGATGGTGGTGCTGTCGGAGCGGGAGGAGGCCACCAAACTGGAGCTACTGGTCGCGCTGACCGCTCCGGTGCAGCGCCAGTTCTTTGCCTTCTGGTGGACTCGTGCGCGCTACTACATGGCGGACCAGCAGGCATTTGCCGCAACCGTGGCCCGTCTCGCCCCAGAGGAGCCCATCGCGCCGTAGTAGCCGCTACGGGCCCTGTGGTGCATGAGGCAAGCCGTGAGGTGGCGGCAATCCCGACCCCCATCACACCGGATAAGCCGTATGAATGTCCCCGTCCCGAATCACAACCTCCACCACGCTCGTCTCCCGTCCGCTTCCGTTGATGCCCACCGGGCTGCCATGGTCGAAGCGGTGCAGGTGGGTGTTCTGGCCGGCTCGGGCCCGGGGGTTGGGGATGGCCGGGGTTCCGTCGACGCCATCCATGAGGCGTCGGCCCAGGACGAAGTCTTCGCCGTCCCAGAGGAAGTCGTCGTAGAACTCGCCCGGCAGTGAGGGTTCCGGGCCGGTCGGGTCGGCTGTTTCGCGTACCCGGTCCTGGGCGCCGGGGCCGTGCTGGCCCTCGATGTGGTTCTCGCGGGCCGTGCTGATTCCGTGGTTGCTGCCCTCACAGCTCACCAAACCCCAAGGGTCGGTGAAGCGGAGGGGGTTGATCACGTACGCGTAATGGTTCGGGGCCGGGGCCAGGCCCAACGGGTCGGGGCTGATGTAGCGGGCGTTCTCGGGGTCGTAGTAGCGCCGGAAGTTGTAGCGCAGGCCGGTCTCGGTGTCGTGGTACTGGCCTGGGAAGCGGAGAGGGCAGTCGACCGGGGTGTCCGGATCGCTCGTCCCGTCGGCGAACGGCGTGCCCCACAACGTCGTGCGGGCGCGCCACGCTACCCGGCCCTCCTCGTTCACCAACTCCGTGGGAGTGCCCACCAGGTCGGTGACGATGGCGTAGAAACGGCGGTCTACCTCGTCCTCGTCGAGTTGCAGCAACGCGCGATTCGTACCGGGAGCCCATTCCCAGCTGCTCCTCCGGCCGCCGCCCGTCCCGTCGCTCTGTTCCGCCAGGTGTGAGCCGTCCCAGGTGAAGACGGTCTCCTCGATCACACGGCTGCCGTCGTCGGACAGCAGGCGTTTGGCGACGCGGCGGCCCAGGCCGTCGTAGACGTATGACCAGCGGCGGCCGTCCGGGGTGGTGACCTGGGTGAGGCGGTCCTCTGCGTCCCAGGTGTACGTCCACTCCCGCGCGCCGCCGGACAGCAGTCTGCGCGACTGCCGGACCAGGCGGCCCTGGGCGTCGTGGACGTAGGTGATGTGGCCGGCCCGGCGTACGAGCGTGCCCTCGTGGACGCGTTCCGCCCGCGGGCCCTCGGGGGTGTCGGCGCGGCTGACGTTGCCCGCCGCGTCGTAGGTGTAGCGCTCCGACCATCCGGTCGCGGAGACCGCCTCCACCCGGCCCAGACGGTCATGGGTGAAGCGGCGTGTGCCGTGGGTCTCGTCCTCGATGGCCGTGAGGTCGCCGTCCTGGCCGTATGCGTACGAGCGGTACAGCAGCCGTTCCGACTGTTCGCCGGACGACAGGCCCGCGCCCCGCGTGACCGTCTGGCCCGTCAGGCGGTGGCCCGCGTCCCACTCCTGGGACAGTACGGCCGTCCCGCCGAGCCGCCGCTCGGTCTCGTGCCCCGAGGCGCCGTAGCCGAACGACAGTGCGTTGCCCGCGAGTTGGACTTGTGTGGGGCGGTTGTTCGCATCCCACTCCCACCGGCTGACGGTGCCCGACGGTGTGCGCCGCTCCACGCGTCGGCCGAGGAGGTCGTACGCCGTGTGCAGAGCGCGGCCGTTGCACTCCTCGGTGACGACTCGGCCGACCGCGTCCCGGGTGAGGGTGAGGACTGTGTCCGGGGTGGCGGCCCCGATCAGCAGGCCTGCGGCGTCGTGGGTGAACGTCGTGACCGTGGTACCGGAGTGTCGTTCGACGACTCGGTCGCAGGCGTCGCGTACGTAGGTGGTGGTCTCGCCGGCGCCGTTGGTGCGGCTGGTCAGGCGGCCCGCCGCGTCGTAGGAGTAGGCGATCGTGCGGCCGCTGAAGTCGGTCTCGGCCACGAGTCGGCCCGCCGCGTCGTACGTGTACGACCACACCGCGCCCGACGCGCTCGTCACGGAGGTGAGGCGGAGTTCGGTGTCGTAGGTGAACTGGACTGTCGAGCCGTCCGCCTCCGTGCGGGTGACGGGGCGGTCGAAGCGGGTGAAGGTGTGAGTGACGCCGCGGCCGTCGGGGGCGGTGTAGAGGACCGTGTTGCCCTCGCCGTCGTACGACCAGCTTTCGCTTCGTCCGTCGGGCATGGTTCGTTCGGCGGGGCGGCCTTCGACCGTCCACCGCGTGCGCGTCCTTGCGCCGGTGGGGTCGACCGACTCGGTGATGCGCCCGAAGGCGTCGCGGACGACGTGTGTGGTCCCGCCCAGCGGCGCCGTCGTGGAGGCGGGCAGGCCCAGTGGGTCCGGCTCGACCTGGTGGGTCGCTCCCAGGGCGTTGGTGATGGAGAGGAGGCCGCCGGACGTGTCGTAGGCGAACCTCGTGACCGCGCCGTCGGGGTTCGTCGTCGCCGTCGGGCGGCCTTGCTCGTCGTACGCGTACCCACGCGCGCCGCCGGTCGGCAGAGTGATCGTCAGAGGGCGGTCGGAGGCGTCGTACTCGGCGGTGGTGGCCGTGCCGTCGGGCCGGACCACCGAAGTGAGGTTGCCGCGCTCGTCGTAGGTGAAGCGGGACGTGTGGCCGAGCGGGTCCGTCCGGGAGAGCAGCCGGTTGTACGGGTCCCACTCGGCGTACGTGGTGTTGCCGAGGGGGTCGGTCTGGGCGACCAGTTGGCGGCGTTCGTTGTGCCGGTAGGTCGTGGTGTGGCCCAGGGAGTCGGTGTAGCGCGTCTCTCGGGTCTCCGCGTCGTAGGCGATGGCGCAGGAAAGGTAGCCGTCGGCGCCCTCGCCTCGTATGCAGCGGTCCTGGTCGTCGTACGTGAAGCGGTACCAGGAACCGTTGCGGTCGGTCCAGGACGTGATGCGTGCGCGGTCGTCGTAGGTGAGCCTGAGCGGAAGGCCGCTGGAGTTGTGGATCTCGGCGAGGTGGCCGGCGGTGTCGTATCCGTAGCGGAGAAGTGGCGTGCCGTGGGGGCCCTCCTCCTCGTTGCGCAGCCGCAGCCCGACTACGCGGTCGCCCTCGGTGTCGATGTGCAGGTGGCGGCCTGCGGAGTCGCGGACGGCGGTCGGAGTGCCGGTCTCGTCCCGGTCGAAGTCGATGCGCCGTCCGCTGCGATCGGTCACCGCGGCCAGCGGGAGGACGAACGTGTCGTGGGCGGCTGCGGCGCTGCCGAGCGGGGCGAAGTGCCGGGTGTGGCCCGTGGCGGGGTCGGTGATGCGGATGGGGGCGCCGGGCGCGCCGTCCCAGTCGAGCGGCCAGCGCGGGCCTTCCAGCGGCATGACCGAGGTGCCGGGCGTGGGGACGGGGTAGACGAGGATCATGCCGTCGTCGGCCGCGAACACGGCGCCGTCGCTGTCCAGTTCGAGACGCTCGTCGATCGTGGACGCCCAGGACGGGCCGAACCAGTGGCCCCATCGGTAGGTCGAGAGGTGTGTGCGCCGCAGGACGAGGGGAAGGAGACCGGGAAGCTCGACGTCGGTCTCCTCCATGAGCATCTCGCCGGAGACCATGTCGACCGGGTCACCGTTCTTGCAGCGTGTCCTGGCGGGCTTGCTCGCGCCCACCGCGTCGTCCGCTCCCCGGCGCAGCCCGCCCCGCAGCCCCTTGGCCATGCCCTTGAGCCCTGTCTTGCCGAGGCCCTTCATGCCCTTGGCGAGTTTGCCGAGGGACGTGATGCCCTTGCCGCCGGGTATGCAGTCGAGGGCGGCGAAGCCCACGTCCCACAGGGAGGCCTGGCCTTTCGCGTATTTGTTGAGGGTGTCGGCGAGAACGACGAGCGCGGCGATCAGGACGATCGCGCCGAGTATCGGCCCGCCGATGATCATCGCGACGACGCCGACGACGGTGACGACGATCTTGCACACCGCGACGATAGAGTCCCAGTTGTCGGAGACCCAGTCGCCGATCTCCTCGTACCAACTGCGGTTCTGGATACCGGCGTCGGAGGCCTCGTCCAGTTTCCGCTTGGCGTCCCTGGCGGCCTCCTCACGCATCTGCCGTGCGTCCTCGGCCATCTTCTTCGCCGCGTCCAGAGCACTGGAGGCCGAGGTGACATCCGACTGGGCCGAGGTCCGCGCGGACTCGGCGTTCTGCGCGTCCCGGGTGGCCGCCCGCACCTTCGCCTCGTCGGGCTTGTCGACGTCCTTTCCGCCGGTCGGGTCGTCCTTGTACTTGTCGGCCTCCTTGGTCGCCCGGCCCACCCACGAATCGGCCGACGACAGACGGGACTTGGCCGACGAGAGATCGGCCTGCGCCTCCCGCCCCTTGGCGAGCGCCTTGTCCGCGAGCGTCTGGGCGCGTTCGAGCTCCGGCCAGTACGCCGCGAGCGCGTCCCCGGCCAGGTCGTAGGACTTCTTGAGCTTCTGCAGGTTCTTCGGAACGCTGGAGAACTCGTCGCGGAAGACGTCGGCGGTCTTGCCCACCGACGTCAGGATGGCGTCTTCCCCCGCCATCCCCTTCACCAGCCGCAGCGCTTCCGAGACGTCGTCGGCGAAGTCGTGCAGGGTCCTCGCCAGCGAGCGCACCCGGGTCGGGTCGCCCGGCGTCGGGTCCTTGTCCAGATCAAGAACGTGCCAGTCCGTCGGCCGATGTCCCACGTTCGTCCCCCGTCGCACTGCTTCACTCAAGGCGCGTATGCCTCAGCAAAGTTACTCGATCCCTGCTCGTAGACTTCGGGCGTGAGCGACAACGATGTGACGCCTGGTGATGCTGCTTTCCGTCAGCCCCGCTGGGAGCAGGCTGGCACGGCGGAGCTGAAGCAGCTGGCCGAGTCACGTCCGGAGGAACTGTACGAAGCGGCGGAGCAGTTGTGTCGTTCGGCGTTCCGTGAAGGGCCCGAGGGGCTCTCCGCGGCGCGGGCCGTCGGACGGATCGCCGATGCTCTCGCCGACACGCGTTCCCGGGACTGCGCGAGGTTCGCCGTGGCCATCGTGGAGCTGCTGCTGCCGCTCGGGCCCGAACGGCGGGCGGAAAGCAACCGGGTGGGGCGCTCGGTGGCCGAGACGCTGGTCAAATCGCAGCAACTGCGTGATCTGGAAGTTCTGTTCGGGGAGCTGCCGGAGCGGCTCGATGATCCCGCCGTGGAGGTGCGGGCCTGCGTCCTCGGCGAGCTGGCCATGATCGGTGCGGGGCGTGGTCGGCCCGCCCTGGACGCCTACGCGGAGAGGCTGCGCGAGCTGGGGCACCCGCTGGCCCGGCTGCCGAGGACTCGCCTGGACGTCGAGCACCGGTTCGGGGTCCGCGTACGGGGCCTCGGGTCCGTGAAAACCCCGGACCAGCTACGGTCCCGCTTCCCGGAGATTCCCCCGACCGACAGCGGTGCGGCAGTCGGACGTACGGCCGTTGAGAGTCACGACGCCGAGCGCGCGGCGACGGTCGCCGAGCCCTTCACCGTCAGCGGTTGGTCCCGTGAGCCCGAGGCGCGCTTCTTCGCACTGCCGGGCCCGCTCGATCCGGACGACTTCAACATCGCGTTCGTCAAGGAACTGCCCCTGGACTGCCTGGAGGGCGAGGGCACCCGCCGGGGCGGTGCTCTCACCTGTCACACCACCCCCGACGACGTGATCAACGAACTGTTCGCGGCAGCGCACAACGGCGGGGTGAACGGCCAGGGGCAGGGCGCCGAGTACGCCCGACTGCACGCCTGGAACAGCCTGTACGCGCTGATGGGGCTGCCCGACGACATCCCGTTCCCGGAGGCGGTGCGGCACGCAGCCGACTGTCGGTGGCTGCGGTTCATGGCGTTCACGGACTGGTTCCACCACGACACGGCGGACGTGGCCTTCGCCGTGCTCGATCCCAGTGGTACCCGGGTCACGGTGCTTGCGGCGACGGACACCGACGCCGACGCCCGGGTCTAGAACGGCATCGGGTGCCCCACGTTCCCCAACGCCAGGCACCTGGCCCCGTTCAAGTCCCGCCCATCTCACATGGACCCAGCGCACGCCACCACCACTCCCAAGACCACAACAAGGCCCCAACGGGCTGACACAGTAAGGCCCTTGGAGCGCGGAGTTACTGTAGGTTCCTGCTATGAAACAGGGCAAAGGGATCGAGAATCCCGAGTCGCGCTTCTCCACGGTGCTGCTGGCGGCAGCAAAGCTTCCGGGTGTGCGGATCAACAGGGAGGCGTACCTCCGAAGCGCGCTGGCTCGCCACTGCTCCGAGGACGACATCCGAAGGGCGATCGAAGAGACCCCCGCAGCGGCGGGCATCTCTGTCGAGGTTCTCGACAAATTGGCCAACGACTCCATCCGCTACGAGACCGCCAAGGTCAGCGCCCTCTCCGCCGCTGCCGGGATTCCCGGCATCCTCGCCCTTCCCGCCACGGTGCCTGCCGACCTGGCCCAGTACTTCGGCCACATGGTGCGTATCGCGCAGAAACTCGCGTACCTCTACAGCTGGCCCGATCTGTTCTCCGACGATGGTGACGATGGTCATGACGTCGATGACGCGACCATGGGGGTACTCACGCTGTTCTTCGGCGTGATGTTCGGCACCCAGTCGGCGAACGCCGCTGTGGGGAAGGTCGCCGGGATGATGGCGGAGCAGGTCGCCAAGAAGCTGCCCCAGAAGGCGCTCACCAAAGGTGTCATCTACCCGGTAGTGAAAAAGGTTGCGGCATACCTCGGCGTTCAGATGACAAAGCAGTCCTTCGCGAAGAGCGTCTCGAAGGCCATCCCTGTCGTCGGGGCCGTTGTCTCCGGCGGGCTCACCCTTGCGACCTACCTGCCGATGGCCAAGAGGCTCAAGAAGCACCTCTCAAGCTTGGAGCTGACGAAACCCTCGCACCGAGTCGTGGATGACGAAGTCCTGGATGGCGATGTCGTGGATGGGGAGGTCGTGGAAGACCACGAGCCCTTCGCCGTAGCAGACGCTGAACAGCACGACACGGACGCCACTGTCATCAAGCTGGAGGAATCCCAGTCCTGACGCCGCAAGCGCACACTGAGGTTGAGGACTCGCTCGTCACCCTGCCTCGGCGATCACCGCGAACCGCGAGAACCCGGCGACGCACCGGACATCAAGGGCGGGTCCAGGGCAGCGATCTCCCGGTCGAAGAAATCGTGGAACCCCTCGCCACGCTCATAAAGCGCATCGAATCCGGCGTTCGTTTCCCGGATCAGTGAGCGGTCGGTGTAACGGTTGGCTCCTGCTGCATTTCCATCCTCGTCGTAAACGACCTCATACATGGCCACATCGCCGAGAATCACCACTTCTGGAACCGGGTGCCTCCGCTCGATGTTCGAAATATCGCCCGCGTCGAGGACCTTGATGTCGTCGCCCATGTCCACGCGCACACGCAGGACGAACAACTCCCATTGCACATACGGCGTGATCGGGAATTCCACGACACGAAGGCGGCGGTGCGTGACGCCGAGTTGCGATGCCCGGCTGAGTTCCTGGGCGTACTCTTCGCGCCTCTCGTCGGCCAGGGACAGGGCCCTCTGCCAGTCGCCGTCGGCGAAGGCCTCCCAGCTTGGGAAGCCGCGTTCCTGGAAGTGCTGGCCGCGCTCGAGCTTGTTGAGGAAGCCGACCCCGCTGGCGTGGACCCGGCTTAAGTCCGCGTGGTACGTCGGGCGGTCCAGGCGTTCGGAGGTGCCGCCGGGGAAGGAGTCAAACACTGGGGATGTCCGGTTTCGCCGCGATGAGCATGTTCCTGGGGATGACCACGAGGCGTTCGTCCGACCCGATCGAGACACCGTCGGGCAGGTTCCTGCCGAGTGAGTGGGTGACGTCCCGGCCGATGACGGCGATGTCGCCGTTGGCGAGTTCCCAGATGTCCGGGCAGTCAGGAGTTCCGGTTGTGATTCCGAGTTCCTGGGGTGTTTTTCCCAGGCGCTGTTTGAAACTCGTGTCCGGATCCGCTTCCCATGGCCTGGCCATTTCCGTCGCCCCCTCGATCAGTCTGGATCGTCTCACTGTAGCGTGCACCTTGCCTGCCTGACCATGTGTTAGACCCTGCTTGCGGGGGTATTGGCGAGGATTGATTCCTCCTTGTCTCATGTCGCTCAAGGGTGGAATGATATTGGTCGGAAAGAAAATCATGCCAACGCCTGGCAGACGACACTTTCCCACTCTGCTGTCGGAAAATCGGGTGAACGGGGGGCGACTGTGGACCCGGAAGTGACCTTGCTCGCACAGAGCGCGGGGACCACCTTGGTCGCGTTGATGGCGACCGATGCTTGGCACCATGCGCGTGACGGGATTACGCGGCTCTGGCGCCGGACGCAACCCGGACGTGCCGAGACCGTCGCCGCCGAGTTGGAGGCCGGCCGCGAGGACGTGCTGGCCGCCGTGGCGGCGGACGACCAGGAGACCCTGGACGAACTGCGCCTTCAGTGGCAGGGGTTGGTGCGGCGGCTGCTCGTCGCGCGTCCCGCTGCCGTCGAGGAACTGCGCGTGCTGCTGGACCAACTCGATCCCGGTGGCTCGGCCGCCGCCCGGCAGATCACCCAGCACGCCACCGCGTCCGGCCAGGCCCGGGTCTACCAAGCCGGACGTGACCAGCACATCGCAGAGCGATGACGGGCGGGACGGACGGCCACGCGGAGGACCAGGGACGCGTTTACCAGTCGCGGGGCGACCAGCACATCAGCGAGCACCACCACTACGGCGGTGACGGGCCTGAGCGCGGCGGACCGGACTCCGTGCGACATCCGGCGGTCGGTAGGCCTCCCGTCGCGCTCCGCGACCGCAGCGAGGTGATGGAACGTCTGCGAGCGAGCGTCGAGGTGGAGCGAGGCGGCCAGGTCTACGTGCTCTACGGCATGGGCGGCTCCGGCAAGACGGCGGTCGCCTGTGCCCTGTTCCAGGAGGTCGCCGGAGAGCAGGGCCGGGTGGGCCTGTGGGTCAACGCCTCCGACCGTGCGAGCCTGCGCGCCGGCATGCTCGCCGTCGCCGCCGACCGAGGGGCGAGCGACGGCGAACTGCTTGCCGCACGGAACGGCCTCAGGCCTGCCGCCGATCTCGTCTGGACATATCTCGACCGTTCCGCCGAACCCTGGTTACTGGTCCTGGACAACACCGACGAGCCGGAGATCCTGCGGGACGGCAACTGGTTGCGCACCAGCCCACGTGGCACCGTCCTGGTCACCACACGGCGAGCCGCGGCCCGGTGGTGGCCGGGCGCCGAGCTGCAGTACATCGGCGTACTGCCCCGAGAGGACGCCGCGCTCGTGCTGCGCGATCTCGCCCCGCACAGCGGTACGACGGAGCAGGCGGCGCGGGTCGCGGACCGGCTCGGGCGCCTGCCCCTCGCCCTCACCCTGGCGGGCGGCTTCCTCTCCCACCAGGTCATCGACCCCTGGACGATGGACGCCTACGGGGACCAGCTCGACGGAGACGAACGGGTCCAGCTGATCGACCGGGGAGCCGACGCGCTGTCCGAAGCGGACCCCCGGCATCTGGTCGGCCTGACCTGGCAGTTGACCCTCGACGCGTTCGAAGCGCGCGGGCTGCCCGAAGCGGCGGCTCTGCTCAGACTGCTGGCCCGGTTCGCCGCCGAACCGCTGCCGCTGACTCTGCTCAACCACGCCGACATCGGCGCCGTACTGCCTCGTGCCCGAACCGAGACAGCCCTCAGGGCCCTCCTCGACCAGTCGCTGTCCGAACTGGTCGACGCCGCCGGCGCACGCTGCGTGCAGAGTCACGGCATCTTGCTCGACAGCGTCTCGGCGGCGACCCCAGCGGACCTGGTGCCCGCCCTCGACACGACAGCCGTCCGGCTGCTCGACGCGGCCGTGCCCGGCGTACCCGACGCGGGTCCGCACGATCCGCGACTGCGCCTGTTGGCGCCACACGTGCTGACCCTGCTGAGTCACATCGGCGGGCCGTCCGCCGCCGACGCCCTCGCCGTCGCGACGCGGCTGTCGGTCGCGCTGCACCGGACCGGTGACTATCTCTCCGCCTGGGAGACCGCCCGAAGCGCGGCTGACCTCGCACAGCGACTCCTCGGCGCGGACCACCGCACGGTCCTCGCCGCCCGCTCCAGGGCAGGGCGGGCACTGTTCCGGCTGGGCAGGTACGCCGAAGCCGAAGCGCTGCTCCGCGCGGTGCGAGACGCCCAGGAGCGCCTGTTCGGCACCGACGACCCCGACACCACGGACAGCGGCTACGGCCTCCAGCTCGTGCTGGCGAACCTCGGCAGACGCGAGGAATCCGTCGCGCTGCTCCGCGACACCGTCGCCGGGCGGCGCTCGGCGCTGGGCCCCGCGCATCCGCTGACCCTGCGGGCCCGCGCCAGCCTGCTGGAGATGCTGCCCGCCGCCGAAGTGGTCACCGAGGAAGGCGGCACGCTGCTCACGCTGCCGTCGGAATGCGATCGGTCCCTCGGTCCCGACCACACCGTGACCGTGGGCGCCCGGCACAACCACGCGTGGGCGCTGTATCTCCTGGGCCGCTTCGACGAGGCCGACCGTGAGATGCGGTTGGTCGCCGAGACGTATGTGCGGCGCTTCGGGCCCGAGTACCCGATCGTGCTTGCCGCCCGGCAACTCCTCTCCCGGACCCGGGCCGCGCTCGGACACGTGGAGGAGGGGATCGCGCTGATGACCGACGTCGTCGAGCGACGGGCACGTGGCCTGGGCGCCGAGCATCCTTTCACGGTCGCGAGCCGTCGGTTGTTGGACGAATACCGATCGGGTCGATGGCGCCCGCCGCAGCCGCCTGGCGGATGACAGCGGGATGCGTTCCGGATCGCGCGGTCTCTCCCCGCTTGATGCTGATCACAGGCCCTGACACAGCTGCTGAACGCCGGGCAACCCGCTGCCGTTCGGGCCTCACAAGAGCAGATGCCTCACATATGCACCACCGGCGCCGCATCCGGATCCGCAACCGGCACCCCCGCCGATAAAGCACAGCGCTGATGACCAACCCGACCGCGAAGAACACCGCCGACCACCAATAAGCCGTCGAGTACCCCTCCAAGCCCGCCTGTGCCAGCACCCCCGGATCCTTCGGGTTCCTCCCCTCCAGGTAGTTCGCAACCGCGCTCGTCGACAGCGTGTTCAGCAGCGCCGTCCCCAGCGACCCCCCGACCTGCTGCATCGTGTTCACGGCCGCCGAGGCAACCCCCGCGTCCACCGCCCGTACCCCCTCCGTGGCCAACCCCAGCCCCGCCACCACCAGTGGCGGCATGATGTCGCCGGCGTAGCCGCTGTTCAGGCTCAGGCCTGTCAGCCAGACCATGCCGGCCGCCGCGAGGCCCATGCCCAGTGGGACTATCGGCTTCGGGCCGATGCGGGGGACCAGTACCGTCGTCGCGATCGTCGAGGCGATCATCAGTGCGGCGATCATCGGGAGGAAGGCCAGGCCCGTTTTGATGGGCGTGTAGGACAGGGTCTGCTGGAGGTAGTACGTCAGGAAGAGGAAGACGCCGAACATGCCCGCGCCCAGCAGCAGGACCGAGATGAACGACGCCCCGCGGTTGCGGTCCAGCAGGACGCGCAGAGGGAGGAGGGGGTGCGGGGAGCGGGTCTGCCACCAGGTGAACGCCGCCAGCAGGGCCGCGCCTGTCGCCAGGAAGCCCCATGTCGCCGCGGAGCTCCAGTCGTGAGTCTCCGCGTTCGAGAAGCCGTAGACCAGGCAGAACAGGCCCGCCGAGACCAGGATCGCGCCCGGGATGATCGACCTTCCGCTGGCCCGGCGGCTGGGCCGGCCCCACCCCGCCACGCCCGGGCAACTCGCCGCCACCGCCGAGTCGTTGGCGACCCTGGTCATCAACGGGCTGCTCTCCACGGGGGCCGGCAGCCCCTGAACCTCAGGCGTGGCTGCCCGGGGCGCGGTCCAGTGCCGCCATCAGTTCCGCCCTTCTGCGGATGCCCAACTTCCGGTACGCGCTGGTCAGATGGGTTTCCACCGTGCGGCGGGCCACGTGCAGCAGCTCCGCTATCTCCGTGTTCGTGCGGCCGTTCGTCGCCAGTTCCGCTATTCGGCGTTCGCTTGCTGTGAGTGCCGTCGCCGTGCGGCGGGCGCCGCCCTCGCGCAGGGCCTCGTCCGCTGCCGAGCGCAGGCGTACGGCGCCCAGGCGTTCCGCTCGTTCGGCTGCCTCGCGCAGTGACTTGCGGGCTCGGGCGCGTTCGCCGGCGGCGATCAGTTGGCGGCCCCGGGCGATCAGGGTCGGGATCAGTTCCGTTTCGACGGAGGCCTCGCGCAGGACTCGTACCGCCTCGTCCGTCAGGTCCAGGCCGTGGCGTCCGCCGGTTGCCGTACCCAGGACCCGCAGTGAACGGCCCACCAGGCGTGGGGTGTTCCACACCCGGGCCAGGCGTAGTTCCTCCTCCGCCAGCGCCAGGGCCTCCTGGGGGCGGCCCAGTGCCAGCCTGCACTGCGCTGCGGCTGCCCGCCAAGGCGTGACCACCGGGCTCATCACGTCGCGTGCGGACTGGCGGCGTCCGCACTCCAGGAAGTCCCCCAGCGCGCCTGCCGCATCACCGGAGGTGGCGCGCACCACGCCCCGGGCGTACAGGAAACGGTTCAACTCCCAGGAGTCGTACGCCTCCCGCAGATCGAACGCGTCGGCGAGCTGCCAGGCCTCGTCGAGGCGGCCCGTCTCGACGAGCGCCAGGAGTACGTGTGCCTCCACGTTCGTCGGCGCGGTTCCGGTTCCGCCGTCCGACTCAGCCGTCCCGGCCTTGCTCCCGCTACCCGCTTCGCTCCACGGCCCCTCCTCACCCCCCGTCGCCCACTCCAGCCCGAATCTGAAGCTCGACCCGGAGGCCTCGTTCGTCCCCGGGGCCTCCCCCTTCCACGACTCCGGTCCGCTCAGCAACTGGGCGTAGTCCCCGCGGGCGGCGGCTATGTCCGCGCGTACGTTCAGCAGGGCCTCGTACATCGGGTGGAGCAGGGTCGGGCGTTGGCCGGTCAGGCCTCGGTCAGTCAGGCGTTCGGCCTCGTCCAGTTCGTCGGCCCATTGGGCCACCGCTGCCGCCGTGCCCAGGAGGAACGGCTCCGCCAGGGGGTCGGCCGGTTCCGCCAGCAGGGCGCGTACCTGCTTCATGGCGGCTTCCGCCGAGGTCAGGCCCGCTGTCGCCTCGTACCGTACGAGGAGGGCCTGGCCGGCGGGGCCCAGTGCCCCGGGGGAGTGTTCGGCGGTGTCGCGCAGCCAGCGGTACATCTCCTTGCGGATCGTCTGGTCGTGGTCGCCCAGGAGTGCCGAGGCCGTCTGGACCGTGCGCAGCAGGTCCGGGTGGTTCGTCAGCTGGCCGTCCAGATCGCGGAGCAGGGTCACCGCCGCGCGCGTCTCGCCGCGTCTGGCCAGCGCCGTACCCAGGGCCACCGCCGCCTGGACGCGGTACTGCGGCTGGCCCGGCAGGCGCATCGCCTCGGTCAGGCGGGGGATGCCCGCCGAGGAACGTACCGAGGCGAACTCCAGCGAGCCCAGCTCGGTCAGCACCTCGGCCCGGCGGCCGTCAACCGGGGCCGGTCGCCGCACCAGACCTGGTGGCGGCAGTGGTCCAAGGCGGACGAGCAGGCCGTGCACGAGGCGCTCGCCGCGACCAACA